>NZ_JBEXPY010000036.1:0-85944 GCF_040612315.1 Streptomyces sp. NPDC006435 | reverse complement strand
CGCGCCTCGGGGCCGTGGGTGTGTTGGGCCACCCTGTTGTCCGCCTTCCCCCGCGGGCCCGGGGGCGGCCCGCCCCCGCGGGGGCGTCCGCCGACGGGGCCGGTGCGTCAGTCCTGCTCCGCGGCGCCGCCCTGAGCCGCGCCGTCGGCCCCCTCCTCGGCCCACAGCGACCTGACGTGCGACATGTGGGCCAGCATGCAGCTCTCGGCGCCCTGCACGTCACCGGCGGCCATGAGGTCGAGCAACTGCACGTGCTCCTCGGCCGACTGGACCAGCTTCCCGCTCTCGGCGAGCCGGTTCAGCCCGAAGAGCCGAGAGCGCTTGCGCAGGTTGCCGACCTCCTCCACCAGCCGGCGGTTGCCCGCCAGGCCGAGCAGTTCGAGGTGGAAGCGGCGGTCGGCCTCCAGATAGCCGATGATGTCCTGCTCGGCGGCGGCGTCGACGATCGCCCGCGCCAGCGGCCGGAGCGCCTCCAGCTCCTCGACCAGGCCCATCGCGGCGATGCGGCCGATGGTGGGCACCTCGATCATGGCCCGGATCTCGGTGAAGTCGTCGAGGTCCTGCTCGGTCAGCTCGGTGACCCGGAAACCCTTGTTGCGGACGGCCTCGACCAGTCCCTCGCGCGCCAGGTCGAGCATGGCCTCGCGGACCGGGGTGGCGGACACCCCGAATTCGGCGGCGAGCGCGGGGGCTGAGTAGACCACGCCCGGACGGAGCTCCCCGGCTATCAGCGCCGCCCGGAGGGCATTCGCCACCTGGTCGCGCAAATGCTCCTGCGCGGAAAGGGCGTTGAGCGTCGTCAGGCGGGCCATAGTCTGTTCCTCCAGCACCGTGCGGGGCCCCAGAATACAATGTCACGTTCCACGGGAACCGTCGTCCCGGAGCCGCAGGAGGCGTGGTCAGGACGTCGAGACACGGTGCACCGCCTCGGCGACCGCGAGGTCCTCCCACCCCGCGCCGACGCTCTTGAAGAACCGGGGCCGTCCGGTGCCGTCCGACACCTCGGCATCGACCCGGCCGGTCACCAGCTCGGCGAGATTACCGGCGATGTCCTGGGCCCGGAAGGCCCCTTCGGCGATCGGGATCAGCAGATCGCCCGGTTCCGACAGGGCCGCCGCCCGCGATTCGACGATCACCCGGGAGCGGGACACCAGAGCGGTGTCGACCTCGCGGGCGTCGGCGGTGTGCGAGCCGACCGCGACGACCGTCGCCCCGTCCGGCACGAGGGTGCCGTCGAACAGCGGGGTGGCGGAGGTGGTGCAGCAGAGCACCAGGTCGGCCGTGGCGACCGCCGACCCGTCCGCCTTTCCCGCGTGGGCGTCCGTGCCGAGCCGGCGGGCGTGCGCGACGAGCTCGTCGGTCCGGTGCGGGGTGCGGCCGACCACGGTGACCCGTTCCACCCGGCGCTCCGCGAGCACCGCGGCGAGGTGCCCGTAGGCCTGGGGGCCGGTGCCGAAGAGCACCAGATGGCGCACGACCGGTCCGGTGAGGTACCGGACCGCGAGCACGGACACCGCCGGGGTGCGCAGCGTGGTGAGCGCGGCCCCGTCCAGCAGGGCGAGCGGCAGCAGGGTGGGGGCGTCGAGCAGCAGGTAGCTTCCGGTGATCCGGGGCAGGCCGGCCGCCGGATTGTTCGTGGCGACACCGGCGATCTTCACCCCGGTCACCCGGCGGGTCGTGGCCGGCATGAGCAGCAGCTCCCCGCCGGGTACGGCGAGGTGGTGCCGGGCCGGGGCCGTCTCCGGGTCCAGCCCCCCGCGCAGCGCCGCTTCCAGGGCGTCCGCGGCTCCGATCGGTCCCAGGGCCTCGATGTCTTCGGCGCCGAGCAGGGGGAGAGTCACAGCAGGAATCCTTCGGGGAAGGGGTCGGACGGGTTCAGGAAGTATTGTGCGGTCCCGGTGATCCAGGCGCGCCCGGTGACGGTGGGGACGACGGCCGGCAGCCCGCCCACGGTGGTCTCCTCGACGAGCCGGCCGGTGAACGAGGTGCCGATGAACGACTCGTTCACGAAGTCGGTGTCCAGGGCGAGTTCGCCGCGTGCGTGCAGCTGGGCCATGCGCGCGGAGGTGCCGGTGCCGCAGGGCGAGCGGTCGAACCAGCCGGGGTGGATGGCCATCGCGTGCCGGGAGTGGCGCGCGTCGGATCCGGGGGCGACGAACTGCACGTGCTTGAGCCCGTGGATGTGCGGGGCCTCGGGGTGGACGGGCTCGTCGGTGGCGTTGACCGCCTTCATCAGGGCGAGTCCGGCGGCCAGGATGTCGTCCTTGCGCGCCCGGTCGAAGGGCAGCCCGAGGTCGTCCAGGTCCACCATCGCGTAGAAGTTGCCGCCGTAGGCGAGGTCGTAGCGCAGGGTCCCGTAACCGGGCACGTCCACCGTCCGGTCGAGCCCGACGCTGAACGCGGGCACGTTGGTGAGGGTCACCGCGGTGGCCTCGCCGTCCTCCACCCGTACGTCGACCTTGACGAGTCCGGCGGGGGTGTCCAGCCGCACGGTGGTGACGGGTTCGGTGACCTCCACCATCCCGGTCTCCACCAGCACGGTCGCCACCCCGATGGTGCCGTGTCCGCACATCGGCAGGAAGCCGGAGACCTCGATGTAGAGGACCCCGTAGTCCGCGTCCGGCCGGGTGGGCGGCTGGAGGATCGCGCCGCTCATGGCGGCGTGGCCGCGCGGTTCGTACATGAGCAGGGTGCGTACGGCGTCCCGGTGCTTCTCGAAGTAGCTGCGCCGTTCGGCCATCGTGTCGCCGGGGATGGTGCCGATGCCACCGGTGATCACCCGGGTCGGCATGCCCTCGGTGTGCGAGTCGACGGCGTGGAAGATGTGACGTGTCTTCAAGGCTTCTCCTGGTTCGTCACGGGCGAGAAGGGGAGGCGGCCGGCGGAACGAGCGCCGGCCGCCTCCTCCCGACGACTGTCAAACGGCCCTCGGCCGGGCGGCCGCCCGACAGGGTCTCAGCGCAGGCCCCCGGCGAGGACCTTCTCCGTGACGGCGCGCACGGCGGCCGCGTCGTCGGCGGACAGGGGGTTGCGCGGCGGGCGGGTGGGGCCGCCGTGGCGTCCGGCGACGTCCATGGACAGCTTGATGGCCTGGACGAACTCCGGCTTGGAGTCCCACCTCAGCAGCGGGTGCAGCTCCCGGTAGAGCGGCAGGGCGGTCTCCAGGTCACCGCTCACGGCGGCCCTGTACAGGTCCACGCAGCAGGACGGCAGCATGTTCGGGCTGCCGGCGATCCATCCGACGGCACCGGCGACGCCGAGTTCCAGCAGTACGTCGTCGGCGCCCACCAGGATGTCGAGGCCGGGGGCCCGCTCGGCGATCTCGTACGCCCTGCGGACGTCGCCGGTGAACTCCTTGACGGCCACGATGCTGCCCTCGTTGTGGAGCTCGGCGAGCAGGGCGGGGCTCAGGTCCACCTTGGTGTCGTACGGGTTGTTGTACGCGACGATCGGGAGGCCGACCTGGGCCACCTCGGCGTAGTGGGCGCGCACGGCCGCCTCGTCGCAGCGGTACCCGTTGGGCGGCAGGAGCAGCACGGACCCGGCCCCCGCCTCGGCGGCCTGCTCCGCCCAGCGCCGCGACTCGGCGCTGCCGTAGGCGGCGACGCCCGGCATGACGCGGTCGCCGTCCCCGGCCGCCTCGACGGCGACCTGGACCATCCGGGCGCGTTCCTCGTCGGTGAGGGTCTGGTACTCGCCCAGCGAACCGTTGGGCACCACGCCGTCGCAGCCCGCCTCGATGAGGTCCTGCACGTGCTTGGCGTAGGCGTCGTAGTCGATGGTGCGGTCGTCGCGCAGGGGGAGGGGGGTGGCGACCATGATGCCCTGCCAGGGGCGGGTGCGCGTGGGGTTGTTCGTCGACATGCTGGCTCCTTGGATGTGTGGCCTGTCGCGGGGGCGACATGACGCGGTGCTGCGGGAACGCGGTGATGCGGGCGGCAGGGCGTGCCCGGCCGCCATGGGTGCGGAAGAACGGGGTGAGCGGCTTCGCGCTCTACCGGGGGTCGGACAGGTCGGCGAGGGCGGACAGCTTCACGGGGCAGGCGAGCGGGCGCCGGTCGGCTCCGGCCGGTGCCGGTCCGCCGCCGTGCGCGGCGGCGAGGTCCCGGACGGCGAATCCGCACGTCCGGCCCTGGCACCACCCCATCCCGGCGCGGGTGAAGAGTTTGACGGTCCTGGAGTCGCGGGCACCGAGCTCCTCGCACGCCGAGCGGATCCGGCCCGCGGTGACCTCCTCGCAGCGGCAGACCTCCGTGTCCTCGGCCAGCCACTCGTGCCAGCCGTCCCCCGGCCGGTGCACGGTCCCCATCAGGTCGGCGAAGGCCCGCAGGCGGCGCCGGGTGCGGCGCAGCGCGGTCACGCCGCGTCCCGCCTCCTCCGGCGATCCGCCCCGCGCCTCGCGGACGATCGACAGCGCCGCCAGCTCGCCCTCGCACAGGGCGAGTTCGACACCGCCCACGCCGCCGGTCTCGCCGGCCGCCCAGATGCCGGGGACCGTCGTCCTGAGCTGTTCGTCGAGGACGACCGCATGCGTGCCGTCGGTGCCCGGACGCGTTTCGCAGCCGGTCGCCACGGCGAGTTCGAGCTGGGGCACGAGGCCGTGCCCCACGGCGAGCGCGTCGCAGTCGATCCGGCGGCCGGTCCCCGCGACGGGGCGCCAGCGGTGGTCCACCCGGCTGACGGTCACCGCCTCCACCCGTCCGTCGCCGTGCACCTCGGTGACCGCGCGGTGGCTCAGCACCCTGACCCCGGCACGCAACAGCGCCGTGCCGAACCGGACCGCCTCCACCGCCTTGGCGGGGTTGACGGCCAGCACCTGGGGGGAACGCCCGTACGCCCCGTAGCCGGCGGCCTCGACCAGGGCCGGGACGCGGGCGCCGGCCTTGGTCAGCGAGGCGGCTACGGCCTGGAGGAGCGGTCCGCTGCCGGCGACCACGATCCGGCGCCCCGGCAGCACCAGGCCGGACTTGAGCATGGCCTGGGCCCCCGCCGCGCTCACGACGCCCGGGAGCGTCCAGCCGGGGAAGGGGAGCTGGCGTTCGTGGGCACCGGTCGCCAGCAGCACCCGGCGGGCCCGCACGGCGGTGCGGGCCGCCTCGTCGGTGCCGGCGACCGCGTGCACGGTCCAGTCGTCGTCGGCGGTCCGTTCGACCGTCCACACCTGATGGCTGGTCAGGTGCCGGATCGTGCCGGTGTCCCGGTGCGCGGCCAGTCGTGCGGACAGGTCGGTGAAGGCGGACCAGTTGTGGTGCAGGACCTGGGGCCGGGCGGCGCCGAGGCCGTCGGCCGGATTGCGGTAGTACTGCCCGCCGGGCACGGCGGCGGCGTCCAGCAGGACGACGTCGAGTCCGTGGTCGGCCGCGGTGACGGCCGCGGCCAGGCCGGCGGGTCCCGCGCCCACCACGGCGAGTTCGGCGCGGTCGGTGTCGCGCGGGCGGCCCTCAGCCGTCGAGTGCGGCATGCCCGTTCCCCTCCTGCGTGGTGATGGTGTCGTCCGGCCGGGCGGGGACCAGGCAGGCACGCTGGTTGGGCCGGCCGTTGATGGTGGCCAGGCAGTCGTAGCAGGCACCGATGCCGCAGAAGGCTCCCCTGGGGCGGCCGTTGACCCGGGTGGTGCGCCAGGTCATGATGCCCGCCGCCCAGAGCGCGGCGGCGACGCTCTGACCCGGCAGTGCGCGGATCGGGCGGCCGTCGAAGGTGATCCGGAACTCCGGGTCGGGTTCGGCTCCGACGAGTTCGGCCGGGGTGCGTGCGCGGGTGCGTCTCACGGGGTCCTCTCCTGGGGTCCTGTCCTGGGCGGGCGGGTTCCGCTCCGCGCCGTCATGCGGCACGGTCCGGGGCGTCGAACCGGTCGGGCGCGAACGGTTCGAGGTCGAGTGCGGGACGCTCGCCCCGGATCGCGTCGGCGATCAGCCGTCCGGTCACCGGCGCCAGTCCGATGCCCGCGCCCTCGTGCCCGCAGGCGTGGAAGAGGCCGGGCACCCGGGAGTCGGGGCCGATCGCGGGCAGGTGGTCGGGCAGGTAGGGGCGGAACCCGTGATAGGCGCGCAGCACCCGCACGTCCGCCAGCAGGGGGAAGAGGGCGGTGGCCCCGGCCGCCAGCCGGGCGACCACCGGAATCGACAGCGTCCGGTCGAAGCCGACCCGTTCGCGGCTGGCCCCGATGAGCACCGGGCCCGCCGGGGTGCCCTCCACCACCGGCGAGGTCTGCAGGGCCGCGGACCCGCTCGACACGTCGGCCACGTACTCCGCCGCGTAGACCTTGTGCCGGACCAGCCGGGGCAGCGGTTCGGTGACGAGGACGAATCCCCGGCGCGGGAGGACCGGGAGGTTCACCCCGGCCAGCGCGGCCAGCTCGCCGCCCCAGGTCCCGGCCGCGTTGACCACGACGGGGGCGTGCAGTTCACCCAGCGAGGTGCGCACGCCGCGCACCGCCCCCGAGCGGTCCCGCAGGATGTCCACCACCTCCTCCCCCGGGTGCAGGCGCGCCCCGGACCGGACCGCCGACCGCAGCAACTCGGCCGCGGCCAGCGCCGGCTGGACCTGCGCGTCCTGCGGGTAGTGGCAGCCGCCCGCCAGGTCCGGCGCGAGGTGGGGCTCCAGGTCGTGGAGCCGGTCGGCCGGGACGTGGTGCGCCTCGACACCGGCAGTCCGCTGCCCGGCGGCCGTCTCGGACAGGGCGGCCAGGGAGCCCTCGGAGGCCGCCACGACCACGCCGCCCTTGCTCTCGTACTCGATGCCGGGGGGCAGCTCGGCGGCCAGCTCCTGCCACAGGGAGGCGGAGAGCAGCGCCAGCTCCAGCTCGGGCCCCGGCACCTTGTCGGAGACCAGCAGGTTCCCCTCGCCGGCTCCGGTGGTGCCGCCGGCCACGGGTCCGCGGTCGACGACGGCCACGGAGAGTCCGGACCGGGAGATGTAATGGGCACAGGCGGCGCCGACGACTCCGGCGCCGACGATGACGACATCCAGAGAGTGTCTCGTGAGCACGTCAGTAATATGTCACATTGCTTTGAGGTCGCCAAGAGTGCGCACGGGGTCGGTTGATCAACAACCGTGCGGAACGATACGAGTCGGGCGGAACGGACAGGTCGGGGCGGCACGGTTCCGCCCCGCGTCCGCGGGCCTCTTCAGGGGCGGGGCACGTTCCGCAGGTTGGAGCGGGCCATCTGGACCATGCGGCCCACCCCGCCGTCCAGCACGATCTTGCTGGCGGAGAGCGCGAAGCCGGTCACCATCTCCGCGCTGATCTTCGGCGGGATGGAGAGGGCGTTGGGGTCGGTGACGACGTCGACGAGCGCCGGGCCCTTGTGCCGGAAGGCGTCCTTGAGGGCCCCTTCGAGCTGTTTGGGCTTCTCCACCCGCACCCCGTACGCCCCGGCCGCCCGCGCGACCGCCGCGAAGTCCGGATTCCGGTTGGTCGTGCCGAACGACGGCAGACCCGCGACCAGCATCTCCAGCTCGACCATGCCGAGGGAGGAGTTGTTGAACAGCACGACCTTCACCGGCAGGTCGTACTGCACCAGGGTCAGGAAGTCGCCCATCAGCATGGTGAATCCGCCGTCGCCGGACATCGACACGACCTGCCGGTCCCGGTCGGTGAACTGGGCACCGATGGCCTGGGGCAGCGCGTTGGCCATCGACCCGTGGCTGAACGAACCGATCACGCGGCGCCTGCCGTTGGGCGAGAGGTAACGGGCCGCCCAGACGTTGCACATGCCGGTGTCCACGGTGAACACGGCGTCGTCGTCGGCCAGTTCGTCCAGCACCGAGGCGACGTACTCCGGGTGGATCGGGACGTGCTTCTCGACCTTGCGGGTGTACGCCTTGACCACGCCCTCCAGCGCGTCGGCGTGCTTCTTCAGCATCCGGTCGAGGAACTTGCGGTCGGTCCTGGCCCTCACCTGCGGGGTCAGACAGCGCAGTGTCTCCCGGACGTCGCCCCAGACCGCCAGGTCCAGCTTGGAACGACGGCCGAGGTGCTCGGGGCGCACGTCCACCTGGACGATCTTCACGTCGGACGGGAGGAACGCGTTGTACGGGAAGTCGGTGCCGAGCAGGATGAGAAGGTCGCACTCGTGGGTCGCCTCGTACGCCGCGCCGTAGCCGAGCAGCCCGCTCATGCCGACGTCGTACGGGTTGTCGTACTGGATCCATTCCTTCCCGCGCAGCGCGTGCCCGACCGGGGCCTTCACCCGTTCGGCGAACTCCATCACCTCGGCGTGGGCGCCGGCCGTGCCGCTGCCGCAGAACAGGGTCACGCGTTTCGCCGCGTCGACCATCCGGCGCAGCTTCTCGATCTCCTCGTCCCCGGGCCGCACCGTGGGCCTGGAGGTGACCAGGGCGTGCTCGATCGACTTCTCCGGGGCGGGGCGGGCCGCGATGTCGCCCGGCATCGTGACGACGCTGACCCCGCCCCGGCCGATCGCGTGCTGGATGGCGGTCTGGAGCAGCCGCGGCATCTGCTCCGGGTTGGAGATCATCTCGTTGTAGTGGCTGCACTCCTGGAAGAGCAGCTCCGGATGGGTCTCCTGGAAGTAGCCGAGGCCGATCTCGCCCGACGGGATGTGCGAGGCGAGGGCGAGTACGGGCGCCATGGAGCGGTGGGCGTCGTAGAGGCCGTTGATCAGGTGCAGATTGCCCGGTCCGCACGATCCGGCGCAGGCCGCCAGCGCGCCGGTGACCTGGGCCTCCGCACCGGCGGCGAAGGCGGCCGTCTCCTCGTGCCGCACCTGGATCCAGTCGATGCCGCGATGGCGCCGGATGGCGTCGACGACCGGGTTGAGGCTGTCGCCGACGACGCCGTACATGCGCTTGACACCCGCCCGGACGAGGATGTCGACGAACTGCTCCGACACGTTCTGCTTGGCCATGGGTGCGTACCTTTCCGCGCTTCGGCTTCCGGACTTACGCATCCATCAACCCATGGCGCGCGTGGTTACGCCTCCCAGACGCCGACCCCCGTGCGGTCGTCGGAGTACCCCTTCACCCGGAGCTGGGTGTCGGCGAGGAAGGGTACGAGCCCGGGTGCCCCGCCGTCGGCCCAGCGCCCGGCGAGTTCCCCGGCCAGGGCCGGTTCGCCGCGCATCGGTTCGGCGAGACCGGCGCTGCACAGCAGCAGGGTGTCCCCCGGCCGGGCCACCGAGGCCCGGAAACGAAACGGTTCGGCGGGCGGGTCGTCACCGGCCGCGGCCGGCTGCGGTTCGAGGTCCTGCCAGGCGTCGTCGCGCAGCCTGAAGAGTCCGCCGTCGCCGACGCCGAAGAAGATCCTGGTGCGGCAGTCGGGGTCCGCGGGCAGCAGGAGGCAGCGCAGTCCCGCCGTGTACTCCGGCGGCTCCAGCCCCTGTTCCGCGGCGCGGGCGCGCAGCTTGCCGTAGGTGCGGTCGGTGAGGCGGTGCAGGCCGGACTTGAGGTCCCCGCGCCTGCCCGCCCTCACGTCCTCGGCGAGCCGGACGTGGCTGCGGCCCACGGCCTCGCCGATCCAGCGGCAGGCATCGGCCGCCGCCAGGTGCGCCGACCGGGTGGCGCGGGCCCCGGTGGCCACGGCGACCAGGAGCAGCCCGCCCTCGTCGTCGCCGAAGCGCGCGGTGAGCAGCGCGTCGCGGCGGGGCTCGCCCCGGAACCGCGCGGAGTCCCCGCGCACGGAGGCGGCGCGCAGGGTGTACGTGCCGTAGCGGGCGCCGTCGAGCACGGTGTCGGCGACGAGGCCGTCCAACTCCTCCGCGGTGGCGGCGGGCAGGGCCGTGGGTTCGGCGTCGTAGGTGGGCGGACGGTCGCCCACGTGGCCGATCGCGAAACGGTCAGCTGGCACGGGCCCCGGCTCCGGGACACCTGGTACGACAGGGGCTTCGGGGACGACGGGGGTCGTGGGGACGACGGGGGTCGTGGGGACGGCGGGGGTTCCCGGGGCGGTGGCGGACTGCTCGGTGACCGGCCTCCTGGGCAGCGGGGGCAGTGGCTCCACCGCTCCGGGGCCCGGCTCCACGGCCGGGTCCGGCTTCGTGACTCGGTCCTGCCGCACGGCCGGGTCCGGCTTCGCGGCGGGTGGTGGGTAGGGGGCCCGCGGGTCCACGGGCACGCGCGGCAGCGGTACGGCGAAGGTGCGCGGCCGCGACGGACCGGCCGGGGAATCCGTCGCGGGGGCGTCCGGGGCGTGCACGGCCGTGGCCGGCGGCTCCCACGGGGCCCGCGCCGACCGGAGTATCGGCGGGCCGGACGGCACGGGAGGCTTCGGCAGGACGGGTGGTGCGGATGGTTCGGACGGCACCGTCGGTACGGAAGACACTGCCGGTTCCACGACCGCTGCCACTCCCGAAGGCGCCTCCCCTGGCCCTCTCGTCTCCTCCGCCTCCTCCGCCTCCTCCGCCGTCCTCGTCTCCCCCGCGTCTCCGCGCCCCGCACGCCCGTCCGGTCCCACCGCGTCCGACGCCGAGTCGAAACGGTCGTCGAGCGTGTCGGCCGCGTCACCCGTTCCGGTGTCCCGGGCGTCCTCGTCGTACAGCCTGTGCCACCAGTCGTCCTCACGGGCGGCGGGTTTCTCCCCCTGCTGACTCATTCCCTTATTGTCGGCCGCACGGGCCGTACGAAAACGGGGCATCCGGAAAAAGCGGCCACGAACACAGGTCCGCCGGGCGCCCCCACCCCCCACGGGAAGGACGCCCGGCGGACCGGCTCGGTGTGATCAGCGCACGGCGTATGCGTCGGTCACGGTCTGGACGACGGAGTTGCCGTTGGCGTCCGTCAGTTCGGTCTTCAGCGTGACCGGCTTGCCGGCCGCGCCCGCGTGGTTCACGGTCGCGGTCCACCGGCCGTCCTGCTGGGCGGTGGTCGCGGCGGTCCAGGTCTTGCCGCCGTCGTACGAGTACGAGACCTCGGCCGCGGTCAGCTCGCCGGGCGTGTAGCCGGCGTGGCCGGTGACGCTCAGGCCGATCTTCTGCCCGTCCTGCGCCGCAAGGGTCTTGAGCCCGTCGGCCGCCAGGTCGTAGCCCGGGAAGAGCAGCGGGAGGCCCTGCGAGTACGCGTTCTCATCACGCTTCGAACGGAACTTCCAGGTGGTCTCGGTGCTGGTGGACCGCTTCCACACGGCGGCGGGCTGACCGGACTTCATGGTCTGCAGGGTGAGTTCGTACGCGGCGTCCTCGGCCGGGACGGTGAACACCCCGGCCGGCCAGCCGTTCCGGCCGATCAGCTTGCCGTCGCTGGAGAGGCTCACGCTGCCCATGTCGCCGAAGGAGCCCTGGAGACCGGCGTGCTCGCTGTCGCTCCAGAAGCCGGGGGCCACGCCGATCAGGTTGTCCTGGCGCTCGCCGGCGAGCTGGAGCTTTCCGGCGGCATCGCGCGGGGCGGCGGGGACCGGGATGCCCCGGTACCAGTTCTCCGTGCGCTTCGAACCGGCCCGGTAGGTGCGCGGCTGGTCGACCATCAGCTCGCCCCAGGGGAAGCTGGAGGAGAGGTACCGCTCCCAGGCGGTGTCGTCGCCCGCCGAGTAGTACTCGGTACGCGTGCTGGGGGCGGCGACGACGTCGGTGGCCGCGGAGAAGACACCACCGTACGGCCGGTTGATGATCATCGTGTCTACGTAGTCCGCCGCGACGCCCATCGCCTCGTAGTTGGCGGTGACCTTGCCGAGCTTCGTGTCGCGGACCTTGTGGGTGCGGTCCGAGGTGATCGGGCCGGTCTCCGGGAAGGCCAGGTTGTAGACGAACGGGCTGACGGCCGTGGCCTTCCAGCTCAGCTCGACCGGGCCGTCGGCCAGGGCGGCCTTCAGCGCGGCGGCCTCGTCCGCCTCGATGCCGAGCGAGGGCAGGGGTGCCCGGGCGTAGCCGACGGTCGGCTTCCAGGGGCCCGCGGCGGGGCGGTGGGCGATGACGGCCTTCGCACCCGCGGCCTTGGCATTGCGGGCCTGGGCGTACACGTTGTTGTCGTCGTCACCGACCTCGATCAGGGCGATCTTCCCGTCGACGCCCGCGGCCTCCAGCTCCTCGGAAGTGCCCTTGCCGGCGTCGACCAGGGCGGCGCGGCCCGCGCCGTCGAGGTTGACGGAACCGGTGCTCGCCGCCGTCGGGTGCAGTTCGGTGCCGCCGACGACCGACAGCTTCTCGATCTGCGGGGCGTACGCGCGCCAGAAGCTGGCGAACTCGAAGTCGCCGTCGCTCGCCCTGCCCTGCACGTCGGCCAGGTAGTTCTTGACCGCGGAGCCGCCGGTGATGGAGCCCGAGTGCAGCCAGACGTCGTCCCAGCTGCGGCCGAACGCGAGCGTGGTGGAACGGTTCTCGGACGCCCGGTCCGTGGTCCTCACCTGGATCCGGTGGGCCTTGCGGGCGTCCAGGACCACGGTGGTGTCCTTGGTGACGTTCAGCTGCGGCCGCGCGAGGTAGGCGACGGATTCCTCCATGCGGCCGGTGGCGTCCTCCGGGTCGGCCGTGGTGACGAAGCCGGACAGGAAGTACGCGCCGGGGCGCACCTGGTAGACCTGGTCGGTGGCACCGTCGTTGAAGCGACGCTCACCGCTGGCGGTGTCGGTGCCGATGACGTCCAGCGAGGAGGAGCCGTCGGCGGCCTTGCCCGCGCGGTCGACGAGCTTGACCCGCAGGGTGACGGTCTCGGCCCCGACGTACAGCGAGAACGGGGTGGAGACCTCGACGCCGTCGGGGCCGGTGGCCAGCACGCGTCCGGTGACGTCGCCGTACTGGGCGGCCTTCAGCTTCGCCGTCGGGTCGATCCTCAGCGGAACCTTGACGGTGGCCCCGGCGGGCACGGTGACGGTGCGGGTGCCGAGTTCGGCGATCGCGGAGCGGACGGCCGAGCCGTCGTTGCCGGTGACACCCCGGACCTTCAGCGAGAGCTTCACCGGCTTGTCGCCGGAGTTGGTGTACGGGACGTCGACCGTGGTGCGGTCGCTCCGGTCCTGCGGCCAGTTGAAGGTGCCGCCCTGGACGGCCGGGGCGCCGACGAGGGTGGTGTCGATGGCGGCCTCGACGTCGAGCCGGCCGCCGCCGGTCTCGCGCACGTCGCCGGGGATGTCGCTCTTCGCGGAGGACACCAGGGCCGCCTTGATCTGCTGGGCGGTCCAGTCCGGGTGGCGCTGCTTCACGATGGCCGCGGCGCCCGCGACGTGCGGGGTGGCCATCGACGTGCCGGACATCGACTGGTACGCGTAGATGCCCCGGCCACCGGCGGCGGCGGCCGAGATGGCGACGCCGGGGGCGGCGATCTCGGGCTTGAGGGTGTGTGCGCCGATCGCGGGTCCGCGGCTGGAGAACTGGGCAGTGGAGTCGTCGCGGTCGACGGCGCCGACGGTCAGCACGCTCGGGGCGCAGCCGGGCGAGGAGACGGTGTTCGCCGTCGGGCCCGAGTTGCCGGCCGCGATCACGAACAGGGTGCCCTTGCTCTGCGCGAGTTCCTCGGCGGCGACGCTCATCGGGTCGGTGCAGTCGGTCGGTTCCGGGCTGCCGAGGCTCATCGAGACGACATCGGCCTTCTGGTCGACGGCCCACTGCATGCCGGCGATGATCCAGGACTCGGCGCCGGAGCCGCTGTCGTTGAGGACCTTGCCCGCGAGCAGGTCGGCGCCGGGGGCGACGCCCTTCTTCCTGCCGTCGCTGGCGGCTCCGGAGCCGCCGACGGTGGAGATGGTGTGGGTGCCGTGGCCCTGGCGGTCGTCGGTGCTGTCGGAGTCGGTGAAGTTCTCCGAGGCGGCGATCCGGCCCTTGAGGTCGGGGTGTTCGGCGTCGACGCCGGTGTCGAGGACGGCGACCTTGGTGCCCTTGCCGTCGTAACCGGCGGCCCAGGCGAGGTCGGCGCCGACCTGCTTGGTCGACTTGTCGAGGGTGGCGCGGACCTTGCGGTCGAGCCAGAGCTTCTTCGGGCCGGCGGCCGAGAAGGAACGGGCGCCGGCGGTGAGGTCCGCCCAGAAGTCGGCGGCCTTCTTCTTGTCCGTCTTGAGCGCGACGCCGTCGATGGCGTCGAGCGCGATGCCGCGCTCGGCACCGCGCGGGGTGGCGAACGTGGAGCGGGCCCGGCCCTTGTCGTAGACGGCGATCAGCGGCAGCGACTTGCTGTGGGCGTCGTCGTAGCCCTGCCGGACGAGACCGGTGACGTTGAAGAGTTCCTCGTCGACCCGGCCCGCGGCCAGCGCCTCGGTGGCGGTGTCGGGATAGACGTAGAGGTCCTTGCCGGACTGCCTGGTCTGGACGAGGGGGACGGAACCGTCCTCGCGGGGCAGCGCGGTGGCCGAGGCGGCTCCCGAACTGTCCGTGCTCACCAGGACCTTGTCACCGGTGACCAGGGTCACCGTGACCGGCTTGCCCTTCTTGGCGTCGGCGGCGGCGCTGCCGGTCAGTGCTCTCTTACCCGTCGCGTCGTCCTGCGGCGCTGCCGCGGACGGGGCGATCGCGGTGACGGCCAGGACGGCGGCGGTGGCCGCTCCCAGTGCCGTACGCGATATCGGACGCATCGCTCTCCCCAAGTGAATCCGGAACCAACCTGCGCAAACCGCAGCTTTCCGGAGGTTGTTGGTACTGCGGTGGCGCCACATTGGCAGAGCGAAGAGCGTTGAAGGGATGATGTGCACGGCGGGTTTACGCCGTGGCCGCTTTCCGCCACGGCTGGACACCCGACGGCAGCGACATCGTGCGGAATCAGCGCGTCCATGAGGGGGCCGGGATGCTGGGAGCCATAGGTCTGGACGAGATACAGGAGTCCGCGTACCGCGCGCTCGTGGCGGTGGGAGCTGCGGAGATAGCCGATCTCGCGCACCGGCTGGCACTTCCCGAGGCGGACACCGAACGGGCCCTGCGCAGGCTGGAACAGCACGGTCTGGCCGCGCAGGCCTCGGCCCGCGCGGGACGCTGGGTGGCTGCCCCGCCGGGCGTGGCGCTCGGGGCGCTGCTGACCCAGCAGCGTCATGAACTGGAGCAGGCGGAGCTGGCGGCGGCGCTGCTCGCCGAGGAGTACCGGGCGGAGGCCGTCGAGCCGGCCGTGCACGATCTGATCGAGGTGGTGACGGGGGCGAGTGCGGTGTCGCACCGCTTCCACCAGTTGCAGCTGGGGGCGACGAGCGAGGTGTGCGCCCTGGTCTCCGGGAAGCCGATCGCGGTCAGCGGCATGGAGAACGAGGCCGAGGAGCGGGCCGCCACTCGCGGGGTGTCGTACCGGGTGGTGGTCGAGCGCGAACTCCTCTCGCAGCCGTTCGGGATCATGGAGCTGTCGGCCGCGCTGAGCCGCGACGAGCAGTGCCGGGTCATCGACCGGGTGCCGACCAAACTGGTCGTCGCCGACGGCTCCCTGGCGATGGTCCCGCTGACCAAGCACAGTGCCGAGCCCGCGGCCCTGGTGGTCCACGCCTCCGGGCTGCTGGAGTCGCTGGTGGGGCTCTTCGAGGCGGTGTGGCGTCAGGCCATGCCGCTCAGGCTCGGCGAGAGCGGCCTGCCGCAGGGGGAATCCGTCGAACCCGACCCGACGGACCTGGAGATCCTGTCGCTGCTGCTGGCCGGACTGACGGACGCGAGTGTGGCGAAGCAGCTGGACCTGGGGCTGCGGACCGTGCAGCGCCGGGTGAAGGGCCTGATGGAGCTGACCGGTGTGTCGACCCGGTTGCAGCTGGGCTGGCACGCGTACGAACGGGGCTGGGTGGCCCGTACCCCGCGGGCCTGACCGGGTCCGCCGACGGGCGCGACCGCGCCGGGCGCCGGACCGGTTACGGTCCGCCACCGGTCCGGCATTGTCGCCCGCAGGGCTTCGGTACGGCCCTGAGCTGCACGGACGGCCCCGTCCGGGGAGCGCTGACGGGCGGGACCGGCCGGACTCCGGCAGGCTGGTCGAATGAGCGTGTGGCAACTCGTCGCCGTCGGCCTGGTCATGCTCCTCGGCCTGCTCGGTGTACTGGTGCCGGGGGCGCCGGGGCAGGCGATCGTCTGGGCCGCCGTGCTGTGGTGGGCGCTGACCGACATGACGCCGGTCGCCTGGGGCGTGCTGATCGGCGCCACCGCGCTGCTGCTGCTGAACCAGGCGCTGAAGCCGCTGCTGCCCCCGCGCCGGCCCCGCGAGTCGGGGGCACCGCGCAGGACCCTGACGCTCGGCGGGATCGGCGCGATCGTGGGTTTCTTCGTACTGCCGGTGGTCGGCGCGGTCGTCGGCTACGTGGGAGCCGTCTACACGGCGGAACGACTGCGGCTGGGCAGCCACGCGGCGGGCTGGACGTCGGTCCGCTCGGTGATGCGGGCGACGGGCTACTCGGTGCTCGTGGAGCTCTTCGCATGCCTGTTGGTGGCGGGCGCCTGGCTGGGCGCGGTGCTCTGGGGCTAGGCCACCAGCTCACCGACACCCGAACCACCGCCCCGGCAAAGTTTTCTGACGGGACATCATATGAATTCCTCCCGTCTCTCCGCCGCCTGGTCCGGGAGGAATCCCGGCCGCGTCGCACGAGGCGGGTTCAGCCGGTGCCCAGGAGCTCCAGGTGCCGCACCCCGTACGAGCGCCAGGGCCGCCAGCGTTCCGCCCCCGGCCTCCCGTACGGATCCACATCGGGGTCGCCGAGCGCACGCGTCCTGATGAGCGCCGCGGCCACCGGACCGATCCCGGGCAGCCGCAGCAGGGCCTGCCCGGCCTCGTCGCGGTCGGCCCCGGCGTCCAGCCGCAGCTCCCCGTCGGCGAGCGCGGACGCCAGGGCCCGCAGCTCCGGGTCGTCGGTCGCACCGGCCAGCACGGCGGATTCGGGGAACACCCGGGTCAGCCCGCCGCAGGGCACGTCCAGCGCCGTCCCGTACCGCTCGACGAGCCGCGCCGCCGCCTCCCGGCCCACCAGGGCCCGCACGGCGAACTCCTCCGGGTCAGCGGCACCGGGCGAACGCAGCCCCGGCCTGGCGGCGACCCCCGGGGCGAGCCGCGGGTCGGCACCGAGCCGCTCGTCGACGGCGTACGGATCTGCGTCCAGGTCGAACAGGCGCCGCAGCCGCTGGACGGCCGTCGTCAGGTCCCGCAGGTCCGCGAGGTGGATGCGGGCGTCCAGCCAGGAACCGGCGGACCGCTCGTCGACGGCCACCACGCCCGATCCGTACGGGAGCCGCAGGGTGCGCCGGTAGGTGCGGGCGCCCGCCTCGCCGCCGACCGCCTCGATGCCGGCGACCGCCTCGCCGGCCAGCAGGTCGAAGACCTCGCGCGCCGCGTACGGCCCCCGGTGGGCGAGCCGCAGCGGGATGCCGGTGGTCCGCCCCACCCGTACCGTCCCGCCCCGCCCCGTACCGGCCTCGGTCCGCAGCGCGGTCGGCGTGCGGGCGTAGATCCGCCGGATCGTGTCGTTGAACTGGCGCACACTGGCGAAGCCGGCCGCGAAGGCGATCTCGGTCACGGGCAGCCCGGTCGTCTGGAGCAGCACCCGGGCGGTGTGGGCCCGCTGGGCGCGGGCCAGCGCGACGGGTCCGGCGCCCAGCTCCGCGTTGAGCTGCCGCTGCACCTGGCGCGAGCTGTAGCCGAGCCGGTGGGCGAGGCCGGGCACGCCCTCCCGGTCGACCACGCCGTCACCGATCATCCGCATGGCGCGGCCCACGACGTCGGCCCGGACGTTCCATTCCGCCGAGCCGGGCACCGCGTCCGGACGGCAGCGGCGGCAGGCCCGGAAGCCGTTGCCCTGCGCGGCGGCCGCCGTCGGGTAGAAGCGGACGTTCTTCCGCTTGGGGGTCACGGCGGGGCAGCTCGGCCGGCAGTAGATGCCGGTCGTCTCGACGGCGAAGAAGAACTCCCCGTCGAAACGGGCGTCGCGGCTGCTCACCGCCTCGTACCTGGTCCGTTCGTCCATCACGGAATCCAGTGTGCGGCACCCCCCGACACCGCACTGGCGGATTTCGGACACGGCCCTGCGCACGGTCGGCCGGTGCGCGGGGCAGTGGGAGCACGGCCGCGGCTACCGCAGCCGGCCCCGCTTCGCGTCCATGGCGGCGCGCCCCTCGGCCCCCTTGCGCTTCCAGTCGCGCAGGATCTCCGACCGCAGCCGGGCGTCGGTCTTGGCGACGATGCGCTGGTTCTCGCGCAGCAGCTTGCGGAAGCTGTCGAGGCGCCGCTCGTGCAGCGAACCGTCCTCGATCGCCGCGAGCACCGCGCAGCCCGGCTCGGACTCGTGGGCGCAGTCGTGGAACCGGCACTGCTCGGCCAGTTCCTCGATCTCGGAGAAGACCTGGCCGACGCCTTCCTCCGCGTCCCAGAGACCGACCCCGCGCAGCCCGGGGGTGTCGATCAGCACTCCCCCGCCGGGCAGGACCAGCAGGTTGCGGGTGGTGGTGGTGTGCCGGCCCTTGCCGTCGACGTCACGCGCGGCCTGCACCTCCATCACGTCCTGGCCGAGCAGCGTGTTGGCGAGGGTCGACTTGCCCGCGCCGGACGCCCCGAGCAGCACGCTCGTACCACCCGAGACGATGGCGGAGAAGACGTCGATGCCCTCCCCCGTGGCGGAGCTGACGGGCAGCACCTGCACCCCGGGGGCGACGCCCTCGATGTCCTGGACCAGGTAGGACAGTGTGGCGGCGTCCGGCACCAGATCGGCCTTGGTCAGCACCACGATCGGCTCGGCGACGCCGTCCCCGGCGGACCCGTCCTCCCGCAGCAGCGCGTCACCGGAGGAACTGGACATGGCGAGCGCGAGGAAGCGCTCCACCCGCCCCAGGTCGAGTTCCACGGCGAGCGAGACGCAGATGACGATGTGGTCGACGTTGGTGGCCAGCACCTGCCCCTCGGAGCGCTGCGACGACGTCGAGCGGACGAAGGCGGTGCGCCGCGGCAGCAGCGTGCGGACGAACTGCGGATCACCGTCGGGATCGACGGCGACCCAGTCGCCCGTGCAGACGATCCGCATCGGATCGCGCGGGACGACGAAGGCGGTGTCGGCCCTGAGCGTGCCGTCCGGGGTGACGACATCGCACTGGCCACGGTCGACCCGCACCACACGCCCGGGAAGCAGACCCTGTTCGGCGTACGGCGCGAACTCGGCCTCCCACTCGGCGTCCCAGCCGTACGGGGACAGCGGGTGCGCGGCGGACGAGCCCTGGAGGGAGGAGAGAGCGGACGAGAAGGACTGGAGAGACAAGGGAAACCCTTCGAAGGGTGGCCCCGGCAACGCGCTCGCTGGCGCGGAGAGTTACGGAAAGGTCAGCCGGTGACCACGGGGGTGGGAACGATGTTCTTCCGGTTGTGGGCAACGCCCATCGCAACGACAGTCATCACGGTCCTCACCTCCTGGTTCACACATGAACCCGACACCGGCGGCTCAGCACGCCGTCCGGAACTCCGCACACGATAGCCCGCGCCCGTCGGACGGCTCAACACATTTACCGGGATGCGTGCCGCGTCCGCCGCTCCCGCCGGATCGGGGACCACGTTCCCGGCCGCATTCATCGGAGTTATCCGGCTATCTCGCCCGATCAGGTGATACTCATGCACAACCACCGGTCCGGGGCCGTTATGGTGCCGAGCATGACCTCACCCCAGACCGCCAACGGCACGTTCACCCAAGCCCAGTTGGGCACGATCACACTGATCGGGTGGAGCGGCGAACACCCTGACGGCGGCCACGACGTCGCCTTCCTCCTCGTCTACTCGCTGGGCGACGGCACGGACGGCCCCGCCGCCGGTGAGGCCGCCATGCGCGTGGCCCTGGAGCGCTGCGGGCTGCCGGTCGGCGGCGGCCCGGTGTACGCGGCGGAGCACCCCGGCCTCCAGGTGAAGCTGCTCGTCCAGGCGGGCCAGGCCGTTCTGACGCTGCCCCACTTCACCGCGCAGTACCCCGCTCCCCGCGAGTGGCTCGCCGCCGCGAACGGGCGGGGCGAGGTGCACGCGATGTTCGCGACCCGCCCGTGGCCCCAGGGCGCCCCGGGCCGTCCGGTCGACGAGGGACTGCTGCGGTCCTTCGCCGGCGACCCGGAGGTCATCATGTCCTCCGCCCACTGCGTCCTGCCGGTGCGCAGCCTGGGCTGACCCGCCCCGACGCATGACGATGCCCACCGCCCCCGTGGCGCGGTGGGCATCGTCATGTGCGAAGCCCCGGGACGTTGCCGCCCCCGGTCCTGCCCGGCGACCGGCCGCGCCCCGTGAACCGGTGGGGCACAGCCGTGCGGGCGACCGCGGGAGCGGTCCCGGGTCGCCCGCACGTCGGACGCGTCAGTTGTTGGCGATCCCGTTGCCCGACAGCACCGGGATGCCGTTGACCAGGTGCGACAGCGCCTCGTCGCCCTTGGCCTGGGTGGAGTTCTCGGCGCACTGCTGGTTCTGCGGCGAGGCCAGGACGTTGACGTCCTGGACCGCGACCGGCACCAGCAGGCCGACGAGGGAACCGGCGTTGGCCTTGAGCGGCAGACCGACGCAGGCCTTGTTCAGCGTGCCCTGGACGAGCTGGACCTGCGGGCTGCCGTCGCCCTCGGTCACGCTGTTGCCGAACGAGTCCACGGCGCCGTTGCCGTTGACCGACGTCGTGCCACCGTCGTTGCCGATCGCCATGGCCGCCGGGGCCATCGCGGCGGACAGGCCGACCAGGGACACGGCCACTGCTGCGCCGGTCATCATCTTCTTCATCACGCTTCACCTTTCGGAGCGTCCCGTTGTGGAACGTACTGATCAACCCGCTACGGAAGCGTGGGTTCCGCAGTACCACCCGAATGGGTTCGATCCGGCATGAGTTCGACCGGTTCCGTTCATCCCTCGACGACTTCGCCGGAGGTGCGGGCCGCCGGGATCCGGCTCTCCGCGCGGGGCCGGGCGGGTGCCTGGTACGTGGTCCGTTCCGGGTCGCCGTGGGCGGCGCGCCACTCGGCGAGCAGCCGGTCGTAGATGGGGGTGCCGTCCTGTCCCTGCCCCGGCCGGCCGTGGGGGCTCTGACTGTCGTACTGGTCCATGGGGTGCCCCTACCCGGTGCGGCGGACGGTGTCCGCCGCCACTACGGCAACCGGCCCAGTGCACCCGCTCCTTCGAGGGGCCCCGGCACCCCGGACGCACGACGGGGCCGGCACGTCCGGGCGGCCGACGAACGGCTGCCGCGTGGATGTGCCGGCCCCACGGGTACGTCATGTGCTGCGGGCAGGCGGGCCCGAAGCGGCCCGCGGTGCGCTCCCCCGCGCGTACGAGGATTCGGAGGAGCGCCCGGAGCGGTACGGCCTCAGTTGTTGCCGGCGCCGTTGCCGGACAGGATCGGGATGTCGTCCAGGATGTGCGAGAGGGCCTCGTCACCCTTGGCCTGGGTGGAGTTCTCGGTGCACTGCTGGTTCTGCGGGGAGGACAGGACGTTGAGGTCCTGGACCGAGATCGGGATGGCGCCGAGCACCGAACCGACGTTGGCCTTGGCCGGCAGCGCGATGCAGGGCTTGTTGAGCGAGCCCTGGATGAGCGCGAACTGCGGGCTCCAGTCGCCGTGGGTGGCGGAGTTGCCGTACGACTGGACGGCGCCGTTGCCGTTGACCGACGTCGTGCCGCTGTCGTTGCCGATGGCCATGGCCGTCGGGGCGGCCGCGGCGGAGACGCCGACGATCGAAGCAGCGACGGCTGCCGAGGCCATAATCTTCTTGATCATGAAATAGCCCTTCTGGGGTTTCTCTGTTGCCCGCCTGTCCGGAGCGTTCTGATCAACTCGCGGCGACGGGGATGGTTGTGCCCGTTCACTCGAACGGTGCTCTCGCGTTCAGCTGTTCACCGGACGCGTGGCAGCGGGGGAATGCGAGAGGCTTCGCCGGGCGGGAACCGCCGCGGGCGACGGATCAACCGCCGGCCGGCAGACCGCCCAGGAGCGGGGCCGCACCCTTGGCCGCGCCGGTGGCCTTGCCCGCCAGATCGACGAGGGTGCCGTCCTTCACCGCGCCCGCGGCGTTGTCGACCGCGTCGACGACCGGATCGACGGCCTGCGGGGCGCTCTCCACCACCTGGTTGACACCGCCGTTGAGGCTGAAGTTGGGGGCCGTGGTGGTGTTGACGGCGAAGGCGGGGGCAGCCGTTCCGAGCGCGGCCACGGAACCGGCGATGATTGCGGCGGTCTTCGCGTACTTCACTTTCGGGTTCCCTTCTGCAGCGGCAGATTCATCGGTCGCGTTGAACCGCGCCGCACGAGCCCTCTGTGGCCGTGCCCTCCTGCCGCTTTCGCAGTGGGTAACGATGCGATTGCGGCCCGGCAACTGGACGGGGGCACTTTTTTCCCGGGGCCACTCGTTCGATTTCCGGGAACCCGAAAAGAGCAGGGAAAGGCCCCGGAACGCGGAAATGCGTTCCGGGGCCTTCCGGTCACGGGCTTTCGGCCCGACTGACCGGGGGTCAGACGTTGGCGCAGGTGTTGCCGAAGGCCGGGTTGAGCACACCGATCACGTCGATCGTGTTGCCACAGACGTTGGCCGGAATGTGGATCGGAAGCTGGATGACGTTTCCGGACACCAGACCGGGCGAGTTCGCGGCGCCGCCCTCGGCACCGGAGTCGGCGAAGGCGGGGGCGGCGGCGCCCATCGCCATGAGGGTTCCTGCGGCGATGGCGGCAACCTTGGTGTACTTCACGTTTTTCCCTTTCTTTGACGGAGTCCGAAGCAGCCACGTCTTTCGTGCCACACGAGCGCGATCCCGATCACTCGTAACTCCGCCGCTCTCATTCGTAACGATTCAGGGCCGCGGGCGAAACTCGGGGAGCTGAAAATCCTCAAGAATCGCCCGAAAGATGCAATACCGATCACTTGACGTCACGGACGGGCCCATCCGGTCACGCGACGTGTTCCCCCCCTCCCGGGCCCGTACGCGGGCCCGGGAGGGCAGCAACAGGCCCGGAACCGCCGGGGGGAGGAACGCCGGCGGCCCGGGCCTGTCATTACGGCTGGGTCAGGTGTCGATCAGCCACCGGTCAGCTGTTGCCGGCGCCGTTGCCGGAGAGCACCGGGATGCCGTCCAGGATGTGCGACAGCGGCTCGTCGCCCTTGGCCTGGGTGGAGTTCTCGGTGCACTGCTGGTTCTGCGGCGAGGACAGAACATTGACGTCCTGAACGGCGATCGGGATCAGGCCGAGGACCGAACCGACGTTGGCCTTGGCCGGCAGGCCGATGCACGGCTTGTTCAGGCTGCCCTGGACCAGGCCGAACTGCGGGCTGCCGTCACCACGGGTCTCGGCGTTGCCGAACGACTGCGAGGCCCCGTTGCCGTTGATCGAGGTCGTGCCGCCGTCGTCACCGATGGCCATGGCCTGCGTCGCGCCCATACCCAGGATGGAGGCGGCGACGGCGCCCGTAGCCAGAACCTTCTTGATCACGCTTCAACCCTTCTCGTACCGGATGCCCCGTACCGGAGCCCCCTGCCCAACTCGCGACCGGGCTTTTGGTTCTCGTACTTCCCGCCTTTCACCCGAATGCCCGGAGCGCACGCACAACCGTGCGAAATGGCGCCCGCGGACCGGTCGAGGAAAAAGCGCACCCGGTCGTCGCACCGCAATCCATACCGTATTCGCGCGCCGATACGGAGTACCCCCCGCCATCGCGGGCGGGGTCGGTCCAGGACCACTTGCGCTACTCCATCCGTGTGGTTACGAAATTTCCACGGCCGCGTGAGTTTCCTGAACAAAATCTTCTCGTTATGAGTGTCACAAGCGTGCGCGCTCGGGCGCTTGACCGGCAGAAGCAGTACCCGGCACATGAAGAACACGTCTTCGTGGTCTCCACGTTTTCCGCGACCACCGCTCTCCGGTTCTCGCGCACGGAGGTCTCCGGGGGTGGCGTCCCGACGGCGTCCGCATCGCCTGATGTACGAACAAGCGAGCGTTCCGCTCGCACGGAATGTCCTAGGAAAGGGCACCAATGCGAAAAGCCTTGAGTAAGAGCGTGCTGGTGATGGCGGCGGCGTCAGGCATCCTGGCCGCGTCCGGGGGGTACGCGTTCGCGGATGCCTCCGCCGAGGGCGCGGCCGTCGGTTCGCCGGGCGTCGGCTCGGGCAACACCGTGCAGGTGCCGGTGCACGTACCGGTCAACGTGTGTGGCAACACCGTCAATGTGATCGGTCTGCTGAACCCCGCGTTCGGCAACGAGTGCGAGAACGAGAGCGGCGGCAGCGGCACCGGCAGTGGCGCGGGCCAGGGTGCGAGCGCCGAGGGCGTCGCGGCCAACTCCCCCGGCGTGCTCTCCGGCAACGTCGTCCAGGCGCCCGTCGACATCCCGGTCAACGTGTGCGGCAACACCGTCAACGTCATCGGTGCGCTGAACCCGGCGGCCGGGAACAACTGCGAGAACGAGTCGGGCGGCACCAGCACTCCGCCTCCCGTCCACCCGCCGCACAAGCCGCCGGTTCCGCCGGTGCCCGCGAAGCCTCCCGTCCACCCGCCGCACAAGCCCCCGGTGCACCCCCCGCACAAGCCGCCGGTGCACCCGCCGCACAAGCCCCCGGTCCACCCGCCGCACAAGCCCCCGGTGCACCCGCCGCACAAGCCGCCGCACCACCACACCCCGGACTGCCCCCCGACCACCCCGCCCACCACTCCCCCGACCACGCCGCCCACCACGCCGCCCACCACTCCTCCGACCACCCCGCCCACCATGCCCCCGAACCACCCCGAGCCTGCGCACCACAAGCCGCCGCACCACAAGCCGCCGCACCACAAGCCGCCGCAGCTGGCGCACACCGGCTCGGACGCGAAGCTCGGCCTGGCCGGCGGGGCCGCTGCGGCCATGGTGCTCGGTGGGACCCTGCTGGTCCGCCGTACCCGCGCCACGCGGGACTGACCGGATCGGCCCTCGGGCAGCGGTGACGAGCAGGAAGTCACCGATCAACAGGTAGGGAAGCAGAGAAAGGGCGGGGTCCGTCGTCGCAGCCCGAGCTGCGACGAAGGGCCCCGCCCCTTCGTCGTTCCCGGGCCCGTCGCGGGCCCGGGAAGGTTGCGGTCAGATCCGGGAGAGTCCCGCGCGGTCCAGGCAGGCCGCGATCCCGGCGGTCTCGGCCGCGTCCAGGCGGCGCATCGGCGGGCTCACCGCGTTGGTGGCGATGATCCCGCGCAGCATCAGGGCCGTCTTGAACGCGCCGAGGCCGGCGGCGGTGGCGGACGCCGTGCCGGGGCGGGCCGCGCGGACGATGTCGAAGAGCCGGACGAGCCGGTCCTGTTCGGCCCTGGCGGCGGCCCAGTCGCCGCGCACCGCGGCCTCGTGGAGACGTACGTAGCCATGCGGGTCGACGTTGCCGAGCCCCGGGACCGAGCCGTCGGCCCCGCCCAGCATCATCGCGTCCACGACCAGTTCGTGCCCGGTGAGCACGGAGAACTCCGGCAGGTCGCGGGCCCCGATGACCAGGCGGCGGAACGATCCGTCGTCGCCGCTGGAGTCCTTCACACCGGCCAGTACACCGTCCGCGGCGAGCGGCAGCAGCAGTTCCGGGGTGAGCTTGCTGTGCACGCAGACCGGCACGTCGTACGCCAGGACCGGCACGTCGAGGGCGGCGGCGACGTCACGGAAGTGCCGGTCGATCTCGGTGTCGTGGGTGCGGGTGTAGAACGGCGCGGTGACGACGACCGCGTCGGCGCCGAGCCCGACGGCGGCGCGGCCCCGTTCGATCGCGCGGTCGGTGGTGGTCTCGATGGCTCCGACGAGCACCGGTACCTGGCCCGCGGAGACGGCCGTGACGATCTCGATGACCTCGTCCTGCCGGGCGGGCGTCAGATAGGCGGTCTCGCCGGAGCTGCCGAGGGCGAACAGGCCGCTGACGCCGCCGTCGAGCAGATGCCCCACGACCCGTTCCAGGGACGGCCGGTCGATCCCGCCGTCCTCGGTGAGCGGGGTGACGACGGGCGGGATCACTCCGGAGTGGCGCGGAGTTCGGGCGGTCATGCGGTGCTCCTTGCGGACGGTACGGGGGCCGGGTCCCCGGCGGGGGCCCCGGAGTGCTGGGGGTGGACGCAGTGCCAGCGGTGCCCGTCCGGACCGGTGGCCGGGGCGGGGAAGACCGTGGCGCACGCGTCGTCCGCCTTCCAGCAGCGGGTGCGGAACGGGCAGCCGGTCGGCGGGTTGGTCGCCGAGGGGACCGGGCCGGTGAGCACGATCCGTTCGGTGGACTCCAGCAGGCTGGGGGTCGCCGAGAGCAGTGCCTCGGTGTACGGGTGCGCGGGGCTTCCGGCGACGTCCGCCGCGCGTCCCTCCTCGACGATCCGGCCGAGGTAGAGGACGGCGACGCGGTCGGCGAGGTAGCGCACGGTCTGGATGTCGTGCGAGATGAACACCATGCCGAGGCCGAGGCGTTCGCGCAGGTCGACGAGGAGGTTGAGGACCTGGGCGCGGACGGAGACGTCGAGCGCGGAGGTCGGTTCGTCGGCGACGATCAGCTCCGGTTCGAGGGCCAGGGCGCGGGCGATGGCGACGCGCTGGCGCTGGCCCCCGGAGAGCTGTCCGGGGAGGGCCGCGAGGGTGTGGCCGGGCAGGCCGACCAGGTCGAGGAGTTCCTCCACGCGGCTCTCGCGCTCCTCCCGGGTGCCCCGCCGGTGCACGTCGAGCGGATCGCGCAGGATCTGACGGACCGTGAGGCGCGGGTTGAGGGCGGTGGACGGGTCCTGGAAGACGACGCCGACGGCGGAGCCGAACTCGTCGCGGCGCCGGGCGCCGGGCATGCCCCACAGGTCCTGGTCGTGGAAGAGGACCCGGCCCTCGGTGGGCTTCTGGAGCCCGGTCAGGACGCGGGCGAGGGTGGACTTGCCGCAGCCGGACTCACCGACCAGGCCGACGATCTCGCCCCGGCCGACCTCCAGGGTGGCGTCGGTGAGGGCGTGCACCGCGTCCCGGCGGAACACTCCGCCGCTGCGGGCCTTGTGACGCACGTGGACGCCTTCGAGCCTGATCACAGGGCGCTCCCTTCCAGCTGTACGGCCTTCGCCGGGTGGTGGCAGGCGAAGGCGTGGTCCTCGGCGTCCTCGCCCGGGGTGAGCGCGGGCGGGGTCGTGCGGCAGAGTTCGGTGGCGGCGGCGCAGCGCGAGGCGAACCGGCAGCCGGTGCCGAAGCCCTGGGGCGCGGGGACGATGCCGCGGATCTGGTGCAGCCGTTCGGCGCCCGCCTCCAGGGAGACGACGGAGCCGAGGAGGCCGCGGCTGTAGTGGTGGGTGGGGCCGGTGAGCACGGAGCGGGTGGTGCCGATCTCGGCGAGGCGGCCCGCGTACATGACGGCGACGCGGTGCGAGAGGTCGCCGACGAGGGCCAGGTCGTGCGAGACGAGGACCATCGCGAAGCCGAGTTCGTCGCGCAGCCGGACGAGGAGTTCGACGACCTGGGCCTGGACGGTGACGTCGAGGGCGGTGGTCGGCTCGTCGGCGATGAGCAGCCGGGGGTCGCGGGAGAGCGCCATGGCGATCAGGACGCGCTGGCGCTGGCCGCCGGAGAGCTCGTGCGGGTAGCTGCGCAGGGTGCGTTCGGGCGAGAGACCGACGAGTTCGAGGAGTTCGGCGGGGGTCCTGGTGCCGCCGCGCGAGGTGAGCTGCTTGAGCTGGGTGCCGACGAGGACGGACGGGTTGAGGGAGGAGAGCGCGTCCTGGTAGACCATCGCGATCTCGGGGCCCATCAGGGCGCGGCGTTCCTTCGGCGACAGCTCCAGCAGGTTCCGGCCGCGGTAGCGGATCTCGCCGCCGACCTCGGCGTTGCGGGCGAGCAGGCCCATGACGGCGAGGCTGGTGATGGACTTGCCGCAGCCGGACTCGCCGACCAGGCCGAGGGTCTCGCCCTCGTGGACGGTGAAGTTCAGCGCGTCGACGACGGGGATGTCGCCGTAGCGGTCGGGGAAGCGGATGGCGAGGTCGCGGACGACGAGGAGTTCGGCGGCGTCCTCGCGGACCGGGGTGATGGTGGGCTCGGTGGCCCGGATCCGGTCGGCGAGCCGGGCGAGCGCGGCGTCGATGTCGGCGGCGGGGGCGGCCTCGACCGGGTCCGGCCCGGTGGCCGCGGCGGGCTCGGCGGCGGGGCGGGCGCTCCTGGGCGCCGCGGAGGCGTCGGTGAGCCCCTCGGAGAGGACGTTCAGGGCGAGGACGGTGATCAGCAGGGCGAGGCCGGGGAAGAAGGTGGCCCACCAGCCGCCGGCCAGGAGGATCTGCCGGCCGTAGGCGAGGACGCTGCCCCAGCTGGGGTCGGGGTCCTGCACACCTGCGCCGATGAAGGAGAGGCCGGCCTCGAAGATGATCGCCTCGGCGACCATGACGGTGGCGAACACCAGGACCGGGGCCATGCAGTTGACGGCGACGTGCCGCAGGACGATGTAGCCGCGGCGGGCGCCGATGACCTTCTCGGCCGCCACGTAGTCCTCGCCGTACTGGGACAGCACGTTGGCGCGGACGACTCGGGCCAGGGAGGGGGTGTAGACGAACGCGATGGTGAAGATGATCACCGGGACGCTGGTGCCGAAGACGGCGACGAGCACGGCGGCGAGCGCGATCGGCGGGAAGGACATGACGACGTCGAGGGTCCGCATCACGGACTCGTCGCCGAGCTTGCGGGAAGTGGCCGCCAGCGAGCCGAGCAGTGCCCCGGCCACCAGGGCCACGGCGGTCGCGCCGAGGCCGATGACCAGCGAGTAGCGCGAGCCGTGCACGACCCGGGCGAAGACGTCGCGGCCGGCCCGGTCGGTGCCGAACCAGTGCTCCGCGCCGGGGGCCTGCACCGGGGTGCCGGTGGTCAGCGGGTCCTGGGTGAACAGCGGGGCGAACACGGCGCCGAGCACGACGACGATCAGCACGCCGAGGGCGATGCGGGAGGTGACCGGGAGGGAGCGGAACGCGATGCCCGGTCGGGACAGTTTGGTGGCCAGACGGCCGGTGGCGAACATGTCACACCGTCCTGATGCGCGGGTTGACCAGCAGGTAGAGCAGGTCGACGATGACGTTGACCACCAGGAACGCGATGGCGATGGTCAGTACGGTGCCCTGGACCAGGGCGACGTCGCCGCCGGTGACGCCTTCGAGGATGAGCTTGCCCATGCCGGGCAGGTCGAAGATCGCTTCGATGACGACGGCTCCGCTGAGCATGTAGCCGACCTTGATGCCGAGCACGGTCAGCGGGGTGACGAGCGCGTTGCGCAGCACCGAGCGGATCACCAGGAGCGGCGGGAGTCCGTTGCCGCGGGCGGTGCGGACGTAGTCGCGGTCGAGTTCGGCGACCATCGCGGTCCGCACCAGGCGGGCGAGCGAGGCGGAGACGGGGAGGGCGAGGGAGATCGCGGGCAGCGTCATGGTGGTCAGCCAGCCGCCGAAGGAGTCGGCGGGGTTGGTGTAGCCGCCGGTCGGGAAGATGCGGGTGTTCAGGGCGAACTGCTGGATGAGCAGGACTCCGAGCCAGAACGACGGGACGGCGACCCCGGCCATGGAGACGACCCGGAACAGCTGGTCGGGCCAGCGGTCCCGGTACATCGCGCCGATCACGCCGGACACGACGGCCAGTACGACCGCGAGGGCCAGGCCGAGGAGGGTCAGCTGGAGGGTGAGCGGGAAGGCGGCCGTGATCCGGTCGATGACGGGCTGGCTGGGCGGGACGGTCGAGCCCAGGTCGAAGTGGAGCAGCTGCCCCAGGAAGTGGACGTACCGGACCGGGAGGGGGTCGTTGAGGCCGTTGGCCTCGGCGAAGGCCGCGCGGGCCTCGGGGGTGGCGCTCTCCCCGAGCGCGTTGAAGGCCGGGTCGACCGGCGAGAACTGCAGCACCACGAAGACGAGCAGCGCGATGCCGAGGATCATCACCGGCATCATCGCGACGCGGCGCAGCGCGAGCCGGAGAAAAGCAACCATCGTCGGGTTCCTTGCGGTTGGGCGGGCCGGGGTCTTCCGTCCGGGTCGGGGCCGGTCGGGGCGGAAGGTCCCGGTGGTCCGGGACACCTGGGTCGGGGGTGTCCCGGACCGGGTGGGTCGGGCGGTCGGCCGGTCCGGGGCCCGGCCGGTCAGGCGCGGCCGACGTCCAGGAAGGACAGGCCGGTGGTGGGCAGGGGCTTGAAGCCGGGCAGCGCCTTCTCGTTCCAGGCGGTGGGCAGCTTGCGGTGGAGGATCGGGTAGAGCGCGGCCTCGTCGGCGATCAGGTCGGTGACCTGGCCCCACAGTTCCTTGCGCCGTGCGTCGTCGGCGGCGCCGGCGGCCTTGTCGAGCAGTCGCCTGACCTGCTTGTAGGCGGCCGAACCGCCCCAGCCGTAGCGCTTCTCGGGCCAGAAGCCGTAGTAGAACCAGCGCAGCAGGAGGTCGGCGTCGTTGCCGAAGACGGAGGGGTCGCCCGGGGCGACCAGCACCTCGAAGTCGCCCTTGTCGATCTTGGCGTACTGGGCCGGGGACTGTGCGATGTCGAGGGTGACCTCGACGCCCGCCGCCTTCCAGCTCTCCTTGAGCAGGGGGGCGATGTCCTTGACCCAGCCGGTGTCGGTGGTGAGGACGGTGAAGGAGAGGTTCTTGACGCCCGCTTCGGCGAGCAGCCGCCTCGCCTTCGCCACGTCGTGGGTGTAGACCGTGGCGGCCTCGTGGTAGTCGGGGTGGGTGGCGGGGACATAGCCGGTGGCGGGTGCGGCGTTGCCGACCATCGCGGTGGAGATGATCTTCTCGGTGTCCAGGGCGTAGTGCAGTGCCTGGCGCACCCGCTTGTCGGCGAACCGCTCGTCGGCGGTGTTGAACATCAGGAAGAGCAGGCCGAAGGACTGCACGGACTCGGTCTTCACGGAGCCCGAGAGCCGCTTCACATCGATGTAGGGAACGTCCTCGATGGCCTGGACGCGGTCCGACTCCATGGCGCTGACGCGGGCCGACTGGTCGGACATCAGGCGCCAGATCATCTTCTTGGCCCTGGCGGGGTGGGCGCCGTTGTACTTGTCGTACGCCTCGAAGACGATCTTGTCCTCGCGGGTGGCCTCGACGAACCGGTAGGGCCCGGAGCCGACCGGCTTGGCGTCGAACGCCTTCGGGTCCGGCTCGACGATCTTCCTCGGGACGATCCGGACCACGGCTATCCGGGACGGGAAGAGCGCGAAGGGGTGCTTGAGCTTGAACTCGACCGTGCTCGCGTCGACCGCCTTCACCGTGTCGACGAAGGGCACGAACTGTGCCATCAGCGAGGCGTTCTTCGGGTCCAGGACGCGTTCGAAGCTGAACACCACGTCGTTGGCGGTGACCGGCGAGCCGTCGTGGAAGGTGGCGCCCTTGCGGAGCGTGGCCCGGTAGGTGGTGGCGTTGATCTTCTCCGGCATCCCGGTGGCGAGCGCGGGGCGGGCCACGAGCGTCACCGGGTCGAGGTCCACGAGGCCCTCGAAGATGTGCATGTTGGCGGCGTAGGGGGTGGCGCCGGAGGTGATCATGGGGTCGAAGCCGGTCGACAGGGGGTACGAGAGGCCGGCTTCGATGACGCCGTCCCCATCGCCCTTGCCCGCCGCGCCGTCGGCTGTCGAGGATGGTCCGCCGCAGGCGGAAAGGCTCGCCGTGATGGCGGCCGCCGCACCGACAGCACTGGCGTAACGCAGGAAGGTGCGGCGCTCGACACCGGCGGGTCTCAGCTCGGGCACGGGTCCTCCAGGGACATCGGGGGTGGAACGTGACTGCGTCGGATGGATCAAGGGCGCGTCGGGAACACGGGGTCGCGAAGGGCGTCGATCCACCTGCAAGGCATAAGACGTCAGATGTCTGATGCCTTGATAGCGTGGGAACGTAGCTTGACAATCGAGAGGGGTCAAGAGGTGGGGAGTTCACGCATGTCCGGTACGAAGCCCGGCCGACAGTTGCTCCGGCAGGAAGTCGTCGAGGGCATCAAGCGCTACATCCTTGAGGAAAGGCTCCGCCCCGGGGACCCGCTGCCCACCGAGCCGGCCCTGTGCGAGGCGCTCGGCGCCAGCCGTTCCAGCGTGCGCGAGGCGGTCAAGATCCTCGACGCGCTGGACATCGTCGAGGTGCGCCACGGACACGGCACCTACGTGGGGCGGCTGAGCCTGTCCGCCCTGGTGGAGAGCCTGACCTTCCGCGGACTGCTCTCCCCCGACGACGACTTCCAGGTGATGGCCGACCTGGTCGACGTGCGCGAGCTGTTCGAGCGCGGGATGGCCGACCGGATCGTCTCGCTGCTCAACGAGGAGCAGCTCGACAAGCTGGACACGCTGGTCACCACCATGCGCGAGACCGGCGCCCGGGACGGCCACGGCTTCGTGGAGGCCGACCGGGCGTTCCACGAACTGCTGGTGGCCCCGCTCGGCAACGAACTGATCGGCCAGCTCTCGATGGCCTTCTGGGACGTGTACACGATCGTCGCGCCGCATCTCGACGGGTTCACGCAGGCCGACGAGATGGAGACGATCGCGGCGCACCAGAACATCGTGGACGCCGCGCGGGCCGACGACATCGCCGGCTTCATGAAGGCGCTGGGCGAGCACTACGCCCCGGTCAGGCGCCGGATCTCCGAGGCGCGGGCCCGCGACGCCGCCCGGGGCTGACCCCGCGCGTCCCGGCCGCCCGAACCGGCCGCCCCTCCTCCGGGCCCTCCCGGAGGAGCCGGACCCCGGGCCTCCCGTCGGGATCGGGCCGGGCCCGACCCGGACGGAAGGCTCCGGGCCCCCTCGGCACCGAACCCGGCCCGACGGGGGCCTTGACGCTCACCGCGAGCGCTGCCTAGGGTCCGTGTGCCGCCAGGACATCTGACGTCTTCTGTCCCGCTGGTCGGCGTTCAGCTCCCGGTCGCACCCAGAAGGGCACCCCCATGCCGTTGACGGATCTCCCGCTCGCGGAATGCCGCGTCCACCGGCCCGAACTGCCGGTTCCGGACGACTTCGACGCCTTCTGGTCGCGCACGCCCGGCCCGGCACCGCGGGAGGAGCCGGTGTACACGCCCGTCGACGCCGGGCTCCCCCGCATCCGTACGTACGACGTGTCGCTGCCGGGCTTCGCAGGGCGGCCGGTCCGCGGCTGGCTGCGGCTGCCGGCCGGGGCCACCGAACCGCTCGGCTGCGTCGTGGAGTTCCTGGGGTACGGGCGCGGGCGCGGCCTCGCCCACGAGAACCTGCTCTGGGCGTCCGCCGGACACGCGCACCTGATCATGGACACCCGCGGCCAGGGCTGGTCGGCGGCACCGGGCACCACCGCCGACACCGATGCCGGGGCGGCCGGCACCGTCCCCGGCTTCCTCACCCGCGGCATCGAGAGCCCCGAGACGTACTACTACCGGCGGGTGTTCGCCGACGCGGTGCGCTGCGTGGAGGCGATGCGCGCCCACCCCGGGATCGATCCGGACCGGATCGTCGTCACCGGGGTCAGCCAGGGCGGCGGCATCGCGCTGGCGGTGGCCGGGCTGGTGCCGGGGCTGGCCGGGGTGATGCCGGACATGCCGTTCCTCTGCAACTTCCGGCGGGCCGCCGAGATCTCGGGCCGGCCGCCGTACACCGAGATCGCCGAGTACCTGAAGCTCCACCGCGACCGCGTCGAAACGGCGTTCACCACGCTGTCGTACTTCGACGCCGCGCTGCTCGCCACCCGCGCCACCGCTCCCGCGCTGTTCTCCATCGCGATGATGGACGACATCTGCCCGCCCTCCACCTGCTTCACCGCCTACAACCACTACGCGGGCCCCAAGGACGTCCGGGTCTACGAGTTCAACGGGCACGAGGGCGGCACGGCACACCATCAGCGGGAGCAACTGGCCTGGGTGCGTTCCCTGTTCGCGGGCCCGCCGTCGGGGCGGGCCGAACACTCCTGACCGGAGGCTCTTCCGTGCGCAGACGCTCCATGCTCCTCGCCGCCGGCACCGCGGCCCTGGGTTCCCGGCTCGGCGGCCACGCCTTCGCCGCCCCGGGCGGCGGCCCGCTCCTGGACCACGACACACCGGTGGACCTGGACGGCACCGAGTACGTCGACCTGTCGGACCGGGTCGGCGCACTCGCCCCGCTCGTCACCGGGACCGTCCTCGTCACCTTCCGCACCACCAGCCACAACGAGGCGATGACCCTGTTCAGCGCCTCGGACCCGACCGTCCCCTCCTCCGACATCACCCTGAACCTGTCCCGCGGCGCCCTCCGGTTCTCGGCCCGGAACAAGGGCGCGGTGCTCATCGACGTCGTGACCCGGACGCGCTACGACGACGGCCTCCGGCACACCGTCGCCGTCACCGTCGGCCCCTCCGGCACCCGGCTCCACGCCGGTGGACGCATGGTGTTCGAGACGGCGCGGCGCGCCTTCCTCGGCGACGTCCCCGGGCTGGGCGCCGTGGCCCTGGGCCGCAACCTGGACAGCGACCACCCCGGCGGCGAGTGGTTCTGCACCGGCACGATCGAGCGGGCAGCGGTGTGGGACCGGGTGCTCGGCGAGTCCGAACTGGTCGCGCAGAGCCCCCGCCCCGACCCCGCCGACCTGGGCCGGATCTCCGTGATCCTCAACGGCGACACGCCCGCCACCTGGGTGCTCACCGGTGACAGCATCACCCACGGCGCCCTGCACACCGACGGATGGCGCAGCTACCCGGAGCACTGGACGGAACGGGTCCGCTGGGAGCTGGGAAAGCCGAAGAACCGCGACTTCGTGATCGACACCGGCGTGAGCGGGGCCACCAGCGCCGAACTCGTCGCCGGCTTCGCGGAACGGGTCGCCGCCTTCTCCCCGGAGGTCGTCTCGATCATGATCGGTACGAACGACATCGCGACCCCGGGGCTCGGCCCGGAGGCCTACCGGGCCAACCTCGTCTCGCTCGTGCGCTCGGTGCGCGCCCTGCCCGGGTCACCGGTCCCGGTGCTCCAGTCGCCCAATCCGGTCGATCCGGCCAAGTGGCCCGGCCGGGTGGGACTTTCGCGGTACGCGCAGGTCATGGGCGAGGTCGCGGCGCAGCAGAACGCCGTCTTCGTCGACCACCACACCGACTGGACGGGCGACGGGCAGGTCCCGCTCGACCTGCTCAACGACGGGCTCCACCCCAACGGGCGGGGCCACCACCGCCTCGCCCTGAAGATGATCCAGGACCTGCGGGTCCTCGACCGGGACAGCCGGGTCTGCTCCCTGCGCATCCCGTAGAGCACACGTCCGGCACACCTCCGGAGCATGTGCCGAGCACGCCCGAGGCGCGTCCGGCGCATGTGCCGGGCGTGTCCGGAACACGTCCGCCGGAGGCCGTCGGCCCCGCCGGGCGCTCCCCCGATCCTCCGCCCTTCCCAGAAGCACCACCCCTTCCGAGAAGAGAGATCACCCATGCAGCGAAAAGCCCCCCTCGCCCTGCTCGCCGCCGCCCTGCTGGTCGCCACCGCGGCCGGCACCGCCCACGGAGCCACCGCCCCCGCCCCGGGCCGGCTGACCTTCCAGGACCTGACCGTCGACGGGGTGGGCTCGCCCCACTACCGCATCCCGGCGCTCACCACCTCCGTCAGGGGCACGGTCCTCGCGGCCTACGACGCCCGGCCCACCCTGGGCGACCTGCCGGGCAACATCTCCGTCGTACTGCGCCGCAGCACCGACGGGGGCGTCACCTGGCAGCCGCAGCAGGTGGTCCGCAAGGACGCCGCGCCCAAGGGGTACGGCGACCCCAGCCTCCTCGTCGACCGGGACACCGGCCGGATCTTCCTCTTCTACGCGGCCTCGGTGAACCAGGGCTTCTTCGGCTCGGGCACCGGCAACGACGAGAACGACCCGAACGTCCTCCAGGCCGACTACAGCTACTCCGACGACGACGGGCTGACCTGGACCCACCGCCGCATCACCAAGCAGATCAAGAACCCCGCCTGGGCGGGCATGTTCGCCGCCTCCGGGGAGGGCATCCAGTTGCGGCACGGCACGTACGAGGGGCGGCTGATCCAGCAGTACGCCGTCCGCATCAACGGTGCCAACCACGCGGTCAGCGCCTACAGCGACGACCACGGCGAGACCTGGAGGACGGGCAACCCGGTCGGGCCCGGCGGCGACGAGAACAAGACCGTGGAGCTCTCGGACGGCAGGGTGATGCTCAACAACCGTTCGAAGCCGTACCGGACGGTCGCGTACTCCACCGACGGCGGCGTCAACTACACCCCGTTCGTCCAGGACACCCGGCTCACCGACCCGGCGAACAACGCCTCGGTGATGCGTTACGCCCCCGACGCCCCGCCGTCGGACCCGCAGTCGTCGTGGCTGCTGTTCAGCAACACCGAGGACGCGTCGGCGCGGCGGAACCTGACGGTGAAGATGTCCTGCGACAACGGGAGGTCCTGGCCGATCAGGAAGGTCGTCGACCCGGGCTCCGCCGCCTACTCGACGCTGACCCGGCTGCCCGGCGGCCGCCTCGGGCTGCTCTACGAGCGGGCCGACTACCAGCACATCACGTACGCGTCCTTCGATCTGAAGTGGCTGGGCGGCACCTGCGCCGACATCACCATCACCCCGCCGGCCACTCTGAGGGCGGGGACGGCCGCGGAGGTGACGGTCCGCGTCGTCAACCGGATGGACGTACGGCGCGCGGCCGGCACGGTCGACCTGACCGTACCGGCGGGCTGGACGGCGCAGCAGCGGAGCATTCCCGCGCTGGACCCGGGCCAGGGCGCCAACATCGAGGTCCCGGTCACCGTGGCGGCGGGGGCCTCGGGGAACGCCGCCCTCACCGCGACGTACCGCACGATGGGCCTCCAGGCGTCCGGCGGCGGGACGGTGACGGTCGCTCCGTGACCGGACGGCGCCCCGGTCCCTGCGATCGGGGCGCGCCGTCTCCCGGAAGGCCGCGTGCGCCCCGGGCGACGCCGTACGCCCGGGGTGCACGCCGCGTGTCCCCCGTCCCGTCCCCGGGCGGGTGCGACGATGAGGACGGTCAGCACCTCGGGGGCGTCGGGACGGGCGGTGGATCGGTGGCGGTGACGGGTTTACGCATCGGGGTGGTCGGCGGCAGCATCGCCGGCTGCGCCATGGCGATCGCGGCGGGACGGGCCGGGGCGGAGGTCACCGTCCACGAACGCAGCGACGGCGCGTTGCAGGAGCGGGGCTTCGGCATCGTCATGCCGCCCCCGCTCCACCGGGAGCTGGTGACCGGCGGCTACCTGGGCGCGGACATGCCGACGGTCCCGGTCGCCGACCGCGTCTGGCTCACCCGGGCCCCGGGCGGGCGGTCCTCGCGCGAGCTGGCCCGCCAGCGGTCCCCGGTGGCCGCGTGCAACTGGGGTCTGCTGTGGCGGGCGTTGCACGGGCGGGTCGGGAAGGGCGTGTACCGCCGCGGGCTGCCCGTCGAGTCCGTCGGCCGGTCGTCCTCGGGCCGTGCCCTGATCCGTACCGGGGGCGGGGAGCGGGAGTACGACATCGTGGTGGGGGCGGACGGACACCGGTCCGTCACCCGCGCCCTGGTGGCACCGGACGTCCGGCCGGTGCCCGCCGGGTACCTGGCGTGGCGGGGCACGATCCCGCTGGACGTGCTCCGCGACCATCCCGGACCGCTGGAACTGCTGCGGACCGCCTGGGTCACTCTGGGGTTCCCCGGCGGGCACGCCGTCTTCTATCTGATTCCGGGTCCGGTGCCCGGCTCGCGGCTGCTGGCCCATGTCGTCTACGGGTCCGCCCCGCGGTCGGCCGGGGCGCGGGAGCCGGTGCCCGTCGAATACGTGCGCGACCTGGCCGAGGAGCACTTCCCGGCGGAGTGGGCCGACATCGTCGCCCGCGGTGAGCACGGGACGCGGGCCCTCCATCCGGTCGCCGACTTCGTGACGCCGCGCGTCGCCGAGCCGCCGTTCCTGCTGGCGGGCGACGCGGCGAGCGTCACCAGGCCGCACACGGCCAGTGGCGCGGTCAAGGCGCTGCAGGACGCGCTGTGTCTGGAACGGGCCCTGCGCGCCGGGGTCCCGATGGCCGAGGCGCTGCGCCGGTACGCCGACGAGCGCACCGCCGAGGGGACCCGGCTGGTGGAACTGGGCCGTCGGCTGGGGCGCGCCCTGGTGGAGCGCACGCCCGACTGGCCGACGATGGGGCCCGCCGAGGTGGAGGCATGGAGCCGGGCCTCGTTGAACGGCGACCGGAGTTATCTGTACGGCGACGTGCACCGGACGTAGCCGTCCGGTCTCCGGGACCGGTTCCGGCGGCCGGTGTCCGCGCCCGGTGCGCCCGGTTCCCGGCCGCGACCCGCGGGGGGGGCGCGGCCGGGGTCCGGTGCCTCAGCGGCCGGGGCGTGCGGCCCCGGCTCCCGCGGCGGTCAGTTCGGCCATGTCCACGATCCGGTCGGCGGCCTCCGCCACGGCCGGGTCGTGGGTGGCGACGACCGTGACGCAGTCGTCCTGGCGGGTGCGCTCGGCGAGGAGTTCGGCCAGTTCGCCCGCCTGCGACCGGTCGACAGCCGCGGTCGGTTCGTCGACCAGCAGGAGCTTCGGGGAGCGGAAGAGCGCGCGGGCCAGGGCTACGCGCTGGCGCTCGCCGCCGGAGAGCTGGTCGGGCCGGTGGCGCAGCCGGTGGCCGAGACCGACCCGGGTCAGCGCCTCCTCGGCGCGGGCCCGGTGGGCGCGGGGCCGTTCGCCGCCGATGTACGCGGCGGCCAGCAACTGCTCGACGGCGGGCAGCCCGGAGAGCAGGTTGCCGCTCTGGAACATGTAGCCGACGCGTTCCCTGCGCACCTTGGCGCGTCCCCGGTCGGAGAGCTCGGCGAGGTCGTCGCCGTCCAGCAGGACCTGCCCGGAGTCGGGCCGCAGCAGCGCCCCGGCGACGGCAAGCAGGGTGGACTTGCCGGAGCCCGAGGGGCCGACGAGCGCGGTGGTGCGGCCGGGCTCGAAGGTGACGTCGAGGCCGTCGAGGACGGTGGTACGGGCGTCGGCGCGGCCGAACCCGACGGTGACGGAGATCAGTTCGAGACTCATCGGTTGGCTCCCAGCATGGTCAGGGGGTCGGCTCGGGTGACCCGGCGCAGGGTCAGCGCGGTGCCCGCCAGGCCGACGGCCGCGACGGTGCACATGGTGGTGGCGAGGGTGACGGCGGGCAGGCTGAACGGCACCTTCTCGCCGACCAGGAGTCCGACCGCCGCGGCGAGCGCGGCGCCCGCGGCGGTGCCGAGGACGACGACCAGGCCCGCCTGGAGCACGGTGTGGGCGAGCAGCCGCCGCCGGGAGGCGCCGAGCGCGCGCAGCAGGGCGAGTTCGGGCTGGCGCTGCACGGTCCACACGGCGAAGAAGGCGCCGACCACCAGGGGGGCGATCAGGTAGAGGAAGACCTGGATCGAGGTCATGGTGACGCGTTCGCCGGTGTAGCCCGGGGCCGCCTCGTACGCCTTCTCCTTGGTGAGGGTGGTGGTGGAGTGGCGTTCGTCGAGGGTGGCGGCCGGGGTGCCCGGCGCGGTGCTCAGGGCCAGCGCGCTGAACTGGTCGGGTATCGCCGCGGCGGCGGAGGCGGGGGCGCCCGGGGTGCTGAACCGGATGCGCTGCCAGGTCTTCAGCGGGACGTAGGCGGCGGGCACGTGACCGTAGCTGAGGCGTTCGGTCAGGCCGATGACGCGCAGTTCGATGCCGAGCCGGTCGATGACGAGGGTGTCGCCGACGCGCACGCCCTCGTCGGCGAGTTTCGCGGAGATCACGATGCTGTCCGCTCCGGCGCCCTTGAGGCCCTCGCCCCGGGTGACGGACGGGGCGAGGAAGGAGTCGGGCTCGATGCCGAAGGCGGCGAGGTCGACCTCGGCGCCCCGGTCCGTCGTGCCGCGGGTGATGGAGACGCCCAGCGGTGCGGTGCCGGTACCCGCGTCCTTCCGCCAGGCGCCGGCGGTGTCCTCGTCGAGGAGGCTGCGGGCGAACTGGTCGGACCGGGCGTCGGAGGAGAAGACGAACTGCGCGGCCGGGAGGCGGCGCAGCGCGGAGACGGTGTCGTCGCCGAGGCCGGTGGTGAAGCCGGAGACGATGCCGACGAGTGCGGCGACGAGCACCACGACGGACCCCATGAGCAGGAAGCGCCCTCGGGCGGCGCGCAGCTCCAGCAGTGCGAGGAACACGGCGGTTCCCTTCGATGGATCGATGTTAGGGACGGTGTGTCGCCAACATAGATGATGGCGACGCACCGTCCCCAACTGGGGGGTCGATCGACGGGTCCGGCCTCCTACACTTGGGCGCGTGCCCCGGATCAGCGCCGCCACGGTCGCCGAGCACCACGCCCAGCAGCGACTGGCCCTGGTGCGGGCGGCGCGCGCGCTGCTGGAGGAGGGCGACGCCGAGGCCGTGACCTTCGCGGCGGTCGCCAGGGCCACCGGCCTGGCTCGCAACAGCGTGTACAAGTACTTCCCGGGCCGCCCCGAACTGCTCGCCGCGGTCGTCGAGGACGCGATGCCGCGCTGGACGGACGCCATCCGGGCGGGCATGTCGGCGGCGAGCACGCCGGAGGAGATGATCGCGGCGTACGTGTCGTCCCAGCTGGACCTGGTGCGGAGCGGGGAGCACCGGCTCGCCCAGGCCCTTGCCGGGGTCCGGGACGCGGCGGTGGTGCGGGAGAGCGCGGCGCGGGTCCACCGGGAGCTGCTCACCCCGCTGATCGCCGCGCTCACCGAGCTGGGCGAGGAGGACCCCCGGCGCACGGCACTGCTGCTGCAGGGCATCGTCAACGCCGCCACGACGGCGATCGAGTCGGGCGACGACCACGCGGCGGTGGCGGACCGGGCGGTACGGATGGCGGTCGCGGCGGTCGTCGGAACGGACCGGCCGGCGGACTGACGGACCGTCGGATCGGCCGGGTGACGGACCGTCGGATCGGCCCGGTGACGGATCGAGCGGGCCGCGGATCGGCCGGTGGCCCGCGATCCGCCCGGTGCGGCGGCCGGAACTACGGGCGGCGCGGTTCCAGGCGGGCGCGGATGCCGTCGAAGTGGGTGCGCATGGCGCGTACCGCGCGCTCGCCGTCGGCCGCCGCCACCGCCTCGACGATCTCGTGGTGCTGGGCGCAGGTGACCACCGGGTCCTGATGGCCGTCGTCGAGGTCCTCGCGCACCCGGTCCATGGCCGCCCAGAAGGCGTCGAGCACCTCGCTGAGCAGGTGGTTGTCGAGCGAGGCGTAGAGCGCGAGGTGGAAGGCCCGGTCCGTGCCGCGCGCCACCCGCCCGCCGGTGCGGGCCTCGGCCCCCATCTCCGCCGCGAGGCCGCGCAGCACGTCGAGGTCCCCGTCCGGGATGCCGGCCGCGACGGCGCCGATCAGCCCCGTCTCCAACGCCTCGCGCACCTTCATCAGTTCGAGCAGCCCCGGCTCGCCCCGCCGGTGCCGCACGGCCGCCCGGAAGGCGAGCCCCTCGGCGAAGGGCGAGAGCGACAGCGAGCCGACGAAGGTTCCGGAGCCCCGGCGGATCTCCACGACGTTCATGGCCTGGAGCCCCTTCAGCGCCTCCCGCACCGACACCCGGCCGACGCCGAAGAGTTCCATCAGTTCCGCCTCGGTCGGCAGCGCGTCACCGGGGGCGAGCCTGCGTTCCAGGATCAGTTCCTTGAGCCGGCGCTCCAGGTCCTGGGCCACGGTGGGGCGCGTCACAACGTCCTCCTGTGCTTCGACTGCCCCTTGACCGGTCGCAGGAGCATCTGTTTAAGGTGAGCCAGACATAGGACATCTTACGTCTCATGTCGCGTTCCGCGGAATCCTCGGTGCCGCGGAACGGCGCCCGGACCGAGCTGGAGAGCCCTCACCATGTCCCTGACCACACCGTTGCGCGGCGTCGTCCCGCCGGTCTGCACCCCGCTCGACTCCCGGGGGGAGGTCGACACGGCTTCCCTCGCCCGGCTCGTCGAGCACCTCGTGGACGGCGGGGTGCACGGGCTGTTCGCGCTCGGCTCCACCAGCGAGGTCGCGTACCTCACCGACGAGCAGCGCGCCACGGCGCTGCGGACGGTGGTCGAGGCGACCGCCGGCCGGGTTCCGGTGCTGGCCGGTGTCATCGACACCACCACCGCGCGCGTGATCCACCACGCCGGGGCCGCCGCCGGACTCGGCGCGGACGCCCTGGTCGCCACCGCGCCGTTCTACACCCGGACCCACCCCGAGGAGATCGCCGGACACTTCCGGAGGCTGCGCGCGACGGTGGACCTGCCGCTGTTCGCGTACGACATCCCGGTCGCGGTGCACAGCAAGCTGTCCGCCGCGCTGGTGCGCGAACTCGCCGAGGACGGCACCCTGGCCGGTCTCAAGGACAGCAGCGGGGACGAGGGCGGGCTGCGCAGGCTGCTCGTCGAGCTGGGCGGCCGGGGTGGCCGCGGCGTGGGCCCGGCGCCGGGGTTCAGTGTGCTCACCGGCTCCGAACTCACGGTGGACGCCGCCCTGTTGGCCGGGGCCGACGGTGTCGTTCCGGGCATCGGCAACGTGGACCCGGCCGGGTACGTCCGGCTGTACGAGGCCGCCCTGGCCGGGGACTGGACGCTCGCCGAGCAGGAGCAGGAGCGGCTCGTGGAGCTGTTCGGCATGGTGGACGTCGGGCCGGAGGCGGACATGGGCCGCAGTTCCTCGGCGCTCGGCTCGTTCAAGGCGGCGCTCCATCTGCTCGGCGTCATCGAGTGCGGCGCCACGGCCTTCCCGCAGATCCCGCTGAGCGCCGAAGCGGTCGCCGAGGTCGGCCGGCACCTGCGCGCCGCCGGCCTGTCCCCGGTCCGATGAGCGCCTCCTCCCGCCCGGTGCCCGAAGGCCCGGCACCGGGCGCCGGAACGGGTGCGGCGGTGATCGGGCTCGATCTCGGCGGTACGAAGATCGCCGCCGCGCTCCTCGCCGCCGACGGAACGGTCCTGGCCCGGCACACCCGGCCGACACCGGCCGGGGACGGCGCGTCGGCGGTGCTGGACGCGCTCGCCGGTGCCGCCGCCGCCGTCGACCCCGGGCGGCTGGCCACGGCGCTCGGCATCGCGGCGGCCGGGGTCGTCGATCCCCGTAGCGGCCTGGTCACCAGCGCCACCGACACCATCCGCGGCTGGGCCGGCACCGCGCTGGGCAGCGGCCTCGCGGACCGCACCGGCTACCCGGTGGCCTGCGACAACGACGTACGCGCCACCGCAGGGCCGGAGCTGGCGGCACCGACCGACCCGGGGACGGACCACGCGCCGTCCGAGCCGGAACCCCCGCACGGAACGGCACCGGCCGGGCACGATCCGGCCGGGCGCGGATCGTCCGGCGCGCGCCGGACGGCGTCGGGGGCACGACGCACGAGCAGCGGGTCGCTGTTGTTCGTGGCCGTCGGCACGGGCGTGGGCGGCGCGATCGCCGTCGACGGGCGGATGCTGCACGGCGCGGCCGGCGTCGCCGGGCACCTGGGCCATCTGCCGAGCCCCGCGGCGGCCGGGCTGCCCTGCACCTGCGGCGCCACCGGGCACCTGGAGGTCATCGCCTCCGGCCCCGGCATCGCCGCCCACTACGAGCGGCTGACCGGCGCCCCCGTCGACCGGCTCGAAACCGTCGCGGCCCGCGCCGCGCGGGGCGACGACCACGCCGTCCGCGCCATCACCGTCGGCGCGGCAGCCACCGGGCGCGCGCTCGGCGGGCTCGCCAACGCCCTGGGGCCCGACCGGGTCGTCGTCGGCGGCGGGGTGCCCCGCATCGGCCCGCTGTACTGGGACGCGCTGACCGCCGCCTTCGTCCCGGAACTGATGCCACCGCTGCGCGGGCTCCGGCCCGAGCCGCCGCGGTTCGGCACCGACGCGGCCGTGCGCGGCGCCGCCGCCCTCACCACCACCCTTCCCCTCCACCGACCGGGAGCCGGCCGATGACCGCACAGGACCCGACCTCCGCACACAGAACGACGGACGCGCAGGAGACGACGGACACCCCGCCCCCGGCCCCCGCGCCCGAGCCGTCCCCCACCCCCGGGCCGGCATCCGCGCGGGAGCTGGCCGACTCGCTCCGGGGCAGGCTGATCGTGTCCTGCCAGGCGCCCCCCGGCGACCCGATGCGGGAGACCGGCACCCTCGTCCGGCTCGCCCGGTCGGCCGTCGCCGGTGGCGGCGCTGCGATCCGCGCCAACGAACCGGAGGTCGTCGCCGCGATCGTGGCGGCCGTGGACCTCCCGGTCATCGGCCTGTGGAAGGACGGCGACGAGGGCGTCTACATCACCCCGACCGTCCGGCACGCCCTGGCGGTCGTCGGGGCCGGAGCCGCCGTCGTCGCCGCGGACGCCACCGACCGGCCCCGCCCCGACGGCTCCTCCTTCGCCGAACTGGTCACGGCGGTCCACGGGGCCGGGGCCCTGGTCATGGCAGATGTCGCCACGCTCGCCGAGGGCGTCGCCGCCGCCGCGCAGGGCGCGGACTTCGTGTCCACCACCCTCTCCGGCTACGTCCCCGGCTCCCCGGAGCAGACCGGCCCGGATCTCGATCTGGTCGCCGCGCTCGCCGCCGCGATCGACGTGCCGGTGGTGGCCGAGGGCCGCGTCAACACCCCGGAAGAGGCCGCCGAGGCCCTGGCCCGCGGCGCGCACAGCGTCGTCGTCGGCACCGCCATCACCGCCCCCACCGCCCTGACCGCCCGTTTCGTCGCGGGCCTCACCCGGCCCTGACCCGTACCGTCCCGCGGGCCCGACCCGCCGACCGCCCCGCGGGCCCGACCCGTACCGTCCTGCGGGCCGGCGCTCGAGGGCGAGTGCCGTCCCGCACCCTGGAGTCACCGTGCAGACCACACCACCCCCCACGCTCCCCTGGTACCGAGAGGTGAGCGGCACCCAGTGGAAGTCGTTCCTCGCCGCCTGGATCGGTTACGTCCTCGACGGCTTCGACTTCGTGCTGATCACGCTCGTCCTCACCGAGATCAGCGACGACTTCGGGCTGAGCACGGTGCAGGCCGCCAGTCTGATCTCCGGCGCGTTCATCACCCGCTGGCTGGGCGGCGCGGTGCTCGGCGCCGTCGGCGACCGCTACGGCCGCAAGCTCTCCATGGTCCTGAGCATCCTGCTGTACTCGCTGGGCACCTTCGCCTGCGGGTTCGCGTGGAACTACCAGAGCCTGTTCGCCGCCCGGCTCGCCATCGGCATGGGCATGGCCGGCGAGTACAGCGCCAGTGCCACGTACGTCATGGAGAGCTGGCCGGCCAGGCTCCGCAGCCGGGCCAGCGGCTTCCTGATCTCCGGCTTCTCGGTCGGCTCGGTGCTCGCCGCGCAGGTCTACAACTGGGTGGTGCCCTCGCTCGGCTGGCGGTGGATGTTCTACCTGGGACTGGTCCCGATCGTCATCGCGCTGTGGATGCGGCGCGCGCTGCCGGAGGCCGAGGAGTGGGCGGAGGACGTCGCGGACGGCGGCGCCCGGCCCAACCCGTTCCGGCCGCTGTTCGTGACCCGGGGCCGGGCCCTCGTGAACACGGTCCTGGTCGTCGTCGCCACCGTGGCGCTGTTCCTGGTGTTCACCCCGGGCGGCGCCGGGGCGGTCCCGGTGCTCTCGGTGGTCGCCGGACTGGCGCTCGCCGCCTTCGCCGTGCAGCTGGGCGGGCGGCGCGGCTGGGCGCTCCACCTGTCGATGATCGTGACGCTGTTCTTCGCGTTCCTGTACTCGTGGCCGATCCAGGCACTGCTGCCCACGTACCTGAAGACCGAGCTGGGCTACACCACCGACCAGGTCACCGACGTGCTGTACTTCGCCGGCTTCGGCACCATGGCCGGCTGCTGGGCCGCGGGCTTCCTCGGCGACCTGATCGGGGCGAAGAAGGCGTACGCGCTGACGCTGCTCGCCTCGCTGGCCTTCGTGTACCCGGTCTTCGCCGTGCACGACAACCTGCTGCTGCTCGGCGTCCTGCTCTTCCTGCTCCAGGCGACCAGCTTCGGCATCTCCGGGCTGCTGCCCCGCTACATCGGCGGGCACTTCCCGACCCGGAGCCGGGGCGCGGCGCTCGGCTTCACGTACAACGTGGGCGCGCTGGGCGGTGCGGTGGCCCCGGTCCTGGGCGCGCACCTGGCGTCCGGGATGGAGCTGGGGCAGGCGCTGGCCGTGCTGACCTTCGCGGGCACGGTGATCGTGGTGCTGCTGGTCGGCCTCGACGTGCCGGCCAGACTGAACCGGCTGACCGACCCGGACGCGCCGCGGGACCACCTCGCGCCGGCTCCGGAGGCCGGTCGGCACCCGGCCGTCTGAGACGGCGGCGGGGCGGGAACGGGGCCGAGGAACCGGACCCGGTACGGGCCCCGGGAGGCCGGCGCGGTGGGACGCGTCCCACCGCGCTCGCGGTCGTGCGGTCAGTGCGTGATGTGGTCAGTGCGTGATGCGCTCGAAGACCGCGGAGAGGCCCTGCCCGCCGCCGATGCACATCGTCTCCAGGCCGTACCGGGCCTCGCGGCGGTGCAGTTCGCGGGTGAGCGTGGCGAGGATGCGGGCGCCGGTGGCGCCGACCGGGTGGCCGAGGGAGACCCCGGAGCCGTTGACGTTGATCCGCTGCTCGTGGTCCTTCTCACCGAGGCCCAACTCACGTGTGCAGGCGAGGACTTGGGCGGCGAAGGCTTCGTTGAGCTCGATCAGGTCGAGGTCGGCGAGGGTGAGTCCGGCTCGTTCGAGCGCGGCCCGGGTCGCGGGTACGGGGCCGAGGCCCATGGTCGCGGCGGGCACCCCGGCGCGGGCGAACGAGACGAGCCGGACCAACGGGGTGAGGCCGAGGCGTTCGGCGGTGGCCGTATCGGTCACCAGGCAGGCGGCGGCCGCGTCGTTCTGCCCGCTGGCGTTGCCCGCGGTGACGGTCGCCTCCGGGTCGGACTTCGCCATGATCGGGCGCAGCGCGGCGAGTTGTTCCGCGGTGGTGTCGGGGCGGGGGTGCTCGTCGGTGGTGACGACGGTCTCCCCCTTTCGGGTCCGTACGGTGACCGGAACGATCTCCGCGTCGTAGCGGCCCTCCGCCGCCGCCCGCCCGGCGCGCCGCTGCGAGCGCAGGGCGAGGGCGTCCTGCTCGGCGCGGCCGATGCCGTACGCGCGCCGCAGGTTCTCCGCCGTCTCGATCATGCCGCCGGGCACCGGGTGGTTGACGCCGCCGGCCGTGACCCGGCCCCGGGCCAGTGCGTCGTGGAGCTGGAGGCCGGGGCCCTTGATGCCCCAGCGGCCCTCGTGCGTGTAGTACGGGGCGGCGCTCATCACGTCCACGCCGCCCGCGACGACGACCTGGCTGAAGCCGGCCCGGATCTGCATCGCCGCGTCCAGCACCGCCTGGAGGCCGGAGCCGCAGCGGCGGTCGACCTGGGTGCCGGTGACGGTCTGGGGCAGTCCGGCGTCGAGGGCGGCGACCCGGCCGATGGCGGGCGCCTCGGCGGACGGGTAGGAGTGGCCGAGGATCACCTCGTCGACCGCGTCGGGATCGATCCCGGTGCGGGCGACGACCTCGGCGATGACGCGTGCGGCGAGTGCGGCCGGCGTCTGCTGCGCGAACACTCCGCCGAAACGGCCGATGGGGGTGCGCAGCGGTTCACAGATGACGACATCGGGCTGCTGGTCGGGCACGGCGTGGCCTTTCGGTGACGAGTGGCAGATGGCGGGTGCCGAGTGGCAAGTGGTGCGGGGCGCGCCTCAGTCGTGGTGCGGGACGCGTTTCAGTCGTGGGGCGCGGCGGTCCCTTCCCCCGCCGGGCCCGCCGGGGTGGGCAGTGCCTCCTCCGCCGCCGCGAGCACCGCCCGCAGGGCGGCGGAGGGGTTGTCGGACCGCCAGGCCAGCGCGGCCCGGAGCCGGACGGGCGGGCCGGACAGCGGCCGGTAGACGAGGCCGTTCTGCTGGATGTGCTGGACGGAGGTGACGGTGAGCGTGACGCCGACGCCCGCGGCGACCAGCGCGAGGATGGTGTACGAGTCGGGCGCCTCCTGCACCACCCGGGGGTTGAACCCGGCCGCCTCGCAGGCACCGACCATCGCGTCGCGCACGGTGGAGCCGGTGTTGGCGGGGAAGGCGACGAAGGGCTCTTCGGCGAGCACCTCGACGGGGACGCTCCCCAGCCGGGCGAGCGGGTGGTCGGAGGGCAGCGCGCACACCAGCTCCTCCTCGGCGATCACCCGGTGGGCCACCCCGGGCCGGGTCACCGGCAGCCGGACGAACCCCAGGTCGAGCGAGCCGTCGGCGACCCGGTCGAGGGCGACGTTGGCGTACGTCTGCCCCTTCATGGCCAGTTCGATGGCGGGGTGGGCGGCGCGCACGGCGCGGGTGAGGAGCGGCAGCGTCTCGTGGCTGGAGGCGCCCGCGAAGCCGATCGTGACCCGCCCGTGCTCGCCGCGGCCCGCCGCCCTCGCGGCCCGTACCGCGGTGTCGAGGTCGGCGAGGACGGTCCGTACCGGCTGGAGGAAGGACTCCCCCGCGCCGGTGAGCCGCACCGACCGGGTGTTGCGTTCGAAGAGCTGGACGCCCAGTTCCTTCTCCAGTCGGCGGATCTGCTGGCTCAGCGGCGGCTGGGCCATCTGCAACCGCTTCGCGGCCCGCCCGAAGTGCAACTCCTCGGCCACGGCGACGAACGCGGACAGGTGACGCAGTTCCATGCCGCTCCTCCGGTCCCCGACCGCACCGGCCGCTCCCGTCGCCCCGGGCCTGTCGGTCCGGCAGCCCATTCATTGCCCGGCCGTCTCGATGCGACCTTAATTCGGTATTGGACAGCGATCAATGGCCGCTGACACGGTGGGGCGACGCGAGGACCGGGAAGCGCACGGAGGGCCGAAGGAGCACCGCTGCCGCAACGGAACGGAACGACAGGACGGATTCGGCGGTGGGCGGCACGGCCGGGACCGCCTTGCCGCCGGCCCCGGCCGGACTCCGGCCGCCGCGCGAGGACGTGGCCCCGGAGCGCGTCTATCTTCGCTGAGACGGATCACACGCCATCCCCGAGAGGACCGCAACCACCATGCGCATCAGGATCGTCGGCGCCGGGGCCATGGGCCGCGGCATCGCCCAGTGGGCGGCGACCGCCGGACACACCGTCGAGCTGTGCGACGTACGCCCCCAGGCGGTGACGGAAGCCCTGGACTTCGTACGGTCCATGCTCGAACGGGCCGTGCAGAAGGGCCGGTTGTCCGCCGGGGACCGGGACGCCACCGCGGCGCGCCTGGTCCCGCTCGACGACCCGTGGGCGGACGGGCCGGACGTCGAGCTGGTCGTCGAGGCCGTGCGGGAGGACCTCGACACCAAGACGGAGGTCTTCGGCCGGCTGGAGCGGGCGCTGCCCGCGACGGCCGTCTTCGCGACCAACACCTCGTCCCTGTCGGTCACCCGGATCGCCGCCGGGTTGAAGGACCCGGGCCGCCTGGCCGGGCTGCACTTCTTCAACCCGGTGCCGCTGATGCGGATCGTCGAGATCGTGCCGGGCGCGGCCACCCGCGCGGACATCCCGCCGGCCCTCACCGCGTTCGTCGAGGGCTGCGGCCACCGCGCGGTCACCGTCGCCGACACCCCCGGCTTCCTCGTCAACCACGCCGGGCGCGGGCTGGTGACCGAGGCGCTCGCGCTGCTGGAGGAGGGGGTCGGCGCACCGGCGGACATCGACCGGATCGCCCGTGACGTGCTCGGGCTGCGGATGGGCCCGTTCGAGCTGATGGACCTCACCGGGCTGGACGTGACGGCCGCGGTGATCGACTCGATCTGGCAGGGCTTCCGCCACGCGGACCGGCTCCGCCCCTCCTACCTCACCCCGAACCGGGTGGCGGCCGGGCTGCACGGCCGCAAGACCGGGCGCGGCTGGTACGCGTACGGTCCCGAGGCGCCCGCCCCCGCCCCGGAGCCGCCGGTCACCGGTGACCCGGACCGCCCGGTGTTCGTCCACGCCGCCGAGGGCCGGGGCCGGGACGCGGACGCGCTGCGGACGGCGCTGACCGCTGCGGGCGCCGTCGTGGAGACCGGTGACGGGCCGTCGGCCGACGCCCTCGTGCTGGTCCCGGTCTGGGGCACCGCGGTGGCCGGGGCGGTCGCCGGGCACGGGCTGCCCGCGGCGCGCACCTTCGGGGTGGACCCGCTGCCCGCGGCGGGCCGGCGCCGGGTGCTGGCCGTGACCCCGGCGGCGGACCCGGCCGCCGCGCGCGACGCCCGCGCGGTGCTGGCCCGGCCGACGGACGGCGAGGAGCCCCACGCGGTCTCGGTGGTGCGGGACACGGCGGGTTCGGTCGCCCAGCGGCTGCTCGCCTCGATCGTGTCGGTGGCGGCCGGGATCGCGGAGCGCTCCATCGCCTCCCCCGGCGACATCGATCTGGCCGTCACCGCCGGGCTCGGCTACCCCGTCGGCCCGCTGGCCTGGGGCGACCGGGTCGGCGCCGGACGGATGCTGGAGCTGCACCGGGCGCTGCACCGCACGACGGACGACCCGCGCCACCGTCCGAGCCGCTGGGTCACCGAACGCGCCCTGCTCGGCCTGTCGCTGACCGACCCGGGCACGTCGCCCGCCGACTGCGTGGACGGTCCCGCGCCCTCGTGACGCGCGGGGCGGGCCCGGACCGGAACCCACCGCACCGGCCCCGGCCGGGTCCGCCCCTCGGTCCGTGCGCCGGGGCGGCCGGGCCCGTCCGGGCAGGTGTCCGTTTCTTACAAGACCCGGGCCCGGCCCCGCCCTAGGGTTCGGGGCATGACTCCACGCATGGATGCGATCGGCATCGTCACCAAGGACCTGGCCGCCTCGCTCGCCTTCTACCGTCGGCTCGGGCTCGACATCCCCGCCGACGCCGACTCCGCGCCCCATGTCGAAGCGACGCTCCCGGGCGGCATGCGCCTGATGTGGGACACCGAGGACGTCATCCGTTCGTTCGACCCCGGGTGGACCGAGCCCGCCGACGGGCAGCGCCTCGGGCTCGCCTTCCGCTGCGACGGCCCGGCGGAGGTGGACGCGGTGTACGACGAACTGACCGGCGCCGGTCACGAGGGGCGGCTGAAGCCGTGGGACGCGGCCTGGGGGCAGCGTTATGCGACGGTCCTCGACCCGGACGGCTGCGAGGTGTCGCTGTTCGCCGCGAACGGCTGAGACCTCACCCGGCGGGGCGGATCGCGGGAAGGGCGGGTTCCGGAGGCACGGCACCCGCCCGGCCCGGACGGGTCGCGGGAGGAGCGGCGTCCCGGCCGTGCGGGGCCCTCACGACGTGCCCCGCGCCAGGTGGGCGGTCAGGGTGGTGCCGGTCAGGGCGCGCATCTCCCGGGCGAGGTGGGCCTGGTCGGTGCAGCCCGCCGCGACCGCCGCCTCGGCGTAGGGCGTCCCGCCCCGGGCGAGGGCCAGTGCCCGCTGCAGCCGCAGGATCCGGGCGAGCGTCTTGGGCCCGTAGCCGAAGGCCGCGAGCGAGCGCCGGTGCAGCCGCCGGACGCCGAGACCGGTCGTGCGCGCGGTGTCCGCGACGGATCCTCCGGCGCCGAGCCGGGCGGCCACGGCCCGCATCAGCGGGTCCGGCGGCTCGGTGTCGGCCGCCCGGCGCAGGGCGACGGCCTCCAGCGCGGCGGCGGGGTCGGGGGCCTCGGCGACGCGTTCGGTGAGTTCGCGGACCAGGGCACCTGGCCACAGGTCCGCCAGGGCGGTGCGCAGGTCGCGCAGTTCGTGCGCCGGTACGCCGAGGAGGGCGGGGGCGATGCCCGGCTCGAAGCGGATTCCGGCGTACCGTCCACCGGCCTCCACGTCCGGGACCGCGGCACGGGTGTCGGGGCCCGCGACGAGCAGCCGCCCGCCGATCCAGAGCAGGTCCATGCATCCGTCGGGCAGCACCGGACCGACACGGCCGCCCGGCACCTCCAGCGTCCACACGGTCGCCCCGCCGAACCGCGACGCCCGTTCCTCGTACCCGTTGCCCATGCCCACACGCTAGTCTCGTCGGCGGACGGAATCGGCTTCCCGGGGGCGCTCATGACGGCACTGATGGAGTTCACCACCGACAGCGGCGCGACGGTGACGGTCGAGGTCGACCGTCAGGCGCAGGGCGCGAATCTGGTCGCCCTGGGCGATGACAACACCCTGACCAGAGCCGGTCGTACGTTCGACAGCGCACTCACGGGCATGCGGTCCGCGGCCGAGTCCGCGCTCGCGGTGTTCCGGGACGGCGCCCTGAAACCCGACGGGGTGGAGCTGGAGTTCGGGGTGAAGATCACGGCGGAGGCCGGGGCCGTGATCGCCAAGAGCGCGGTGGAGGGCCACCTCCTGGTCAAGCTGTCCTGGTCCCCCGGGGCCGAGCGGGAGGACGCGGCGCCGCCCGCTCCCGGGGCCACGAACGCCCCGCCGGTGCCCCCGCAGGCCGCACCCGCTCCTCCGGCACCGGCCGCTCCTCCGGCACCGGCCGCACCGCCGGCGCCACCCGCCGGATGACGCCGGCCGGGCCGGGTGCTCACGCGCCGGGCGGCCGGTCCGCACCGCCGTCCGGTTCCCCGGCCCCGTCCCCGTCCCGGTCCTTCTCCTTGTCCGGCTCCTTGTCGCGGCTCGGCTGCAGCCTGGACTTCACGTCGTCCGGCGGAAGGAACTTCGACCAGCGCTCCGGGAACTCGGAGGGCATGTAAGGGCTGTCCTCGTCATCGCCCTCGTCGTCGCCCTCCTCGTCGTCCTCGTCCCAGTACGCCGCCCGGCTCTCCGCCTGCGCCCTGGCGAGCAGTTCCGCCGCCTGGGCCGCGCGCAGCCGGTCGTTGACCGCGCGAGCGGCGGCCGTGGCCAGCGAGGGCCACACCCGGTCGATGGCCGCGTTCACCGCGGCTCCCACCAGCACCGCGAACGCGGAGATGCCGATCCACAGCAGAACGGCGATCGGGGCCGCCAACGAGCCGTAGATCGTGGGCCCCTCGACCGTGCTGGTGAGGTAGATCCGCAGCAGGAAGCTGCCCAGCACCCACATGACGAACGCCACCAGCGCGCCCGGCACGTCCTCGATCCACGGTGAACGCACCGGCACGGACACGTGGTAGAGCGTCGTCAGGAACGCGATCGACAGCAGGACCACCAGCGGCCAGTACAGGATGCTTATGAGTTCGGTGCCCCAGGGGACGAACTCCACGACCCGGTCGGGGCCGACGACCAGCAGCGGCAGCACGACGGCCCCGAGCAGCAGCGCGACGACGTACAGCAGGAAGGCGAGCAGACGGGTCCTGACGATGCCCCGGTGGCCGTCGAGCCCGTACATCACCGTGATCGTGTCGATGAAGACGTTGACCGCGCGGGAGCCGGACCAGAGCGCGATCGCGAAGCCGATCGAGATGACGTCGGGCCGGGCGCCGGTGGTGATGTCGGCCAGCAGCGGCTTGGCGAAGTCGTTGACCCCGCGCTCGCTGAGCACGGTGTGCGCGGCGTTGAGGATGTTGCGCTCGATGGAGGCGACCGTGGCGGTGCTGGTCCATTCGTCGACGTAGCCGAGCAGTCCGATCAGGCCGAGGAGCAGGGGCGGCAGGGACAGCAGGGTGAAGAACGCCGCCTCGGCCGCGAGTCCCAGGATGCGGTACTCCATGCACGAGTTGACGGTGTCCTTGAGCAGCTGCCAGACCATCTGCCGCTTGGACACGTTGCGGTAGAGGACTCGGGCCCGGTGGAGCCGCCCCGATGGCCGCTCGGGTGTTTCATTTGCTGCCTGCACATCCTTACCGTATCGGCATGGCAGCCACCACCCACACAGTGTCCAACCAGGTCCCGCCGCTGGTCGGCTACGACGTCTTCGCCGCCGACCGGGTGCTCACCGAGGCCGTGCGGCGGCACGTTCCGCCCGGTCTGCTGGCCGGGGTCCGGGGCGAGCTCGGCGAACTCGGCAGGGCCGCCGGCTCCGCGCAGGCGCAGGAGTGGGGCGAGCGGGCGAACGCGAATCCGCCGGTGCTGCGCACCCACGACCGGTACGGCCACCGCATCGACGAGGTGGACTTCCACCCGGCCTGGCACCGGCTGCTGGGCCACGCCGTCTCGGCGGGCCTCACCGGCGCCTGGCACCGGCCCGCCGGGCACGTGCGGCGGGCGGCCGGCTTCCTCGTGTGGACGCAGGCCGAGGCGGGGCACGGCTGTCCGCTGTCGATGACGCACGCGGCGGTGCCCGCGCTGCGGACCGATCCGGCGCTGGCCGCCGAGTGGGAGCCGCTGCTGACCTCGTCCGTGTACGAGCAGGGGCTGCGGCCCGTCGCGCAGAAGGCCGGGGCGCTCCTCGGGATGGGCATGACGGAGAAGCAGGGCGGCACCGACGTGCGGTCGAACACCACCCGGGCCCGGCCGCTGGCCGCGGCGGGCGAGTACCTGCTCACCGGGCACAAGTGGTTCTGCTCGGCGCCGATGTCCGACGGTTTCCTGGTGCTGGCGCAGGCGCCCGGGGGGCTGACGTGCTTCCTGCTGCCCCGGGTGCTGCCCGACGGCACCCGCAACGCCTTCGCCCTCCAGCGGCTCAAGGACAAGCTGGGCAACCGGTCGAACGCCTCGGCGGAGGTCGAGTTCGACGGCACGTGGGCGCGCCGGGTGGGCGAGGAGGGGCATGGGGTGCGCACCATCATCGAGATGGTCGCGGCGACCCGGCTGGACTGTGTGCTCGGTTCGGCGGCGCTGATGCGGCAGGCGGTCGCGCAGGCGGTCCACCACTGCGCGTACCGCAGCGCGTTCGGCGGGGTGCTGATCGAGAAGCCGCTGATGCGCAACGTGCTGGCCGATCTGGCGCTGGAGTCGGAGGCCGCGACGGTGCTGGCGATGCGGCTGGCGGCGGCGTACGACGCCGGCACGGACAGCGAGCGGGCCTTCCTGCGGATCGCGGTGCCCGCGGCGAAGTACTGGGTGACCAAGCGGTGCGCGCCCCTGGTGGGCGAGGCGCTGGAGTGCCTGGGCGGCAACGGCTACGTCGAGGAGTCCGGGATGCCGCGGCTGCTGCGCGAGGCTCCGCTCAACTCGATCTGGGAGGGCTCGGGGAACGTTCAGGCGCTGGACGTGCTGCGGGCCCTGCAGCGGGAGCCGATGGCGCTGAACGCGTTCCTCCAGGAGGTCGGCAGGGCGCGCGGCGCCGACCACCGGCTGGACCGGGCGATCAAGGACATGCTGACGGAACTCGCCGACCTGGATGGGATCGAGGCGCGGGCCCGCAGGCTGGCCGAGCGGATGGCGCTGGTGCTCCAGGGCTCGCTGCTGGTGCGCTGGGCCCCGCCGGAGGTGGCCGACGCGTTCTGCGCGTCCCGGCTGGGCGGGGACTGGGGGGCGGCCTTCGGGACGCTGCCGCACAGCCTGGACCTGGCCTCGGTGGTGGAACGGGCCCGGCCCGACCGGCAGGACGAGGAGGGCTGACGGGAGCCGTCCGGAAGAACGCACAGCGACGGAGGGTGGTGCTGCGCCGACACGGCACCACCCTCCTTGCTGTGCACACCGGACGGGGAACACAGGCTCCGCCGCACGGTGTGCCCCCACTCTCGTACGGAACCGCGGGTCCTCGCCAGAGTTGCAAAGGGTTGCAACCATTGTGCGGAGTGTGCTGTATCGGGCCCCGCGCAGCGGCAGGATGGGACCGTGGAGTGTCGAGCAGTCCCTGTCGGGCGGGGGGAGTCAAGCGTGGAGACCAGTGCTGCCGGGGTGAAGCGGTCGGCCGTCCCCGGGTCCGCCCAGGCCGTCCGCCTGGCCCACCGGGCCAGGGAGGCCAGGCTCTCCGGTGACCGTCCGGCGGTCGCGCCGCGGGCCGAGATCGGTGCCTCGTGGGACCGGATGGTGCGCGACGGCGTCGATCCCGACCAGACGACCGAGAGCGTGCTGCTCGGTGTGGAGGAGATCGAGCACCGGCGCCGGACCTCGACGCTGAGCGAGGTGATGCCGCTGCTGAACGACGGTCTGGTCTCCCTGGCGGACACCGCCCAGCAGATCGTGGTGGTCACCGACGTGGAGGGCCGGGTGCTGTGGCGCCAGGGCAACACCCGGGTGCTGCGCCGGGCGGACAGCATCTGCCTGTCGGAGGGCGCGACGTGGGCGGAGACCAGCGCGGGGACGAACGCGATCGGCACGGCGCTGATCTCGCGCACCCCGATCCAGGTGCACTCGACGGAACACTTCGTGCGGACGCTGCACAACTGGACGTGCGCGGCGGCCCCCATACGTGACCCGCGGGACGGCAGGCTGATGGGCATCGTCGACATGAGCGGCCCCGCGTCCACGTTCCATCCGACGACGCTCGCCCTGGTCGGTTCGGTCGCCCGGCTGGCCGAGAGCGAGATCAGGAACCGGCATCTGCAGGCACTCGACCGGCTGCGTTCGGTGGCGGCGCCGCTGCTGTGCCGACTGGGCGGGCGGGCCCTGGCGGTGGACACCAACGGCTGGCTCGCGGCGGTGACCGGGATGCCGCCGGTGGACCGGCTGCCGCTGCCCAAGTCGCTGCGGCCGGGACGGGTGTGGCTGCCGTCGCTCGGCATGTGCCGGGTCGAGCCGTTGCCCGGCGGCTGGCTGGTGCAGGTCGCGGACGGGCCGGCGGACGGGGCGCCGCAGCGGGTGGTGCTGGACCTGAGCAGGCCGCGCGGGCTCGCGGTCAACGTGGTGGGCGCGGTGGGCACCTGGACGCAGCGGCTCTCGCCCCGCCACGCGGAGCTGCTGTACGCCCTGGCGCTGCACCGCGAGGGGCGCACGGCGTCCGAGCTCGCCCAGGACATCTTCGGCGACGCGACCCGGACGGTGACGGTGCGGGCGGAGATCTCGCGGATACGCCGCCATCTCGCGGAGGTGCTCGCGCACCGCCCGTACCGCTTCGGCGACGGCGTCGAGGTGGAGGTGATCCTTCCGGACCACCCGGCCGATCTGCTGCCGCACTCGACGGCCCCGGTGGTGGTCCGGGCGCGCGCGAACGGCTGAGGACGGGCGCGCGATCGGCTGAGGACGGCGCGCCGGTTCCGGTGCGGGCGGGGCCTTGCGCGTCGGGGTCCGGGGCGGCCGGGGCGGTGCGGATCGGGTCCGGCGCGGCCGGGCGGGGCGTCCGGGACTCGGGACCGGCTTGGGGGCGGACGGCGCGGCGTGGTTCCCTGGCAGCCATGAACAGCCCCGCACGTACCGCACCGCCCGCCACCACCGAGGTGACCGTCTGGTCACTGGAACAGACCTCCCCCGACGACCTGCGCCCCGCCTCCGTCCCGGAGGGGGACGTACGGATCGTGCGCTCGGAGGTGCCGCTCCCCGAGTTCAGCCGGTTCCTCTACACGGCGGTCGGCGGCGACATCCGGTGGACGGACCGGCTCGGCATGACGTACGCGCAGTGGGAGGAGGCCCTGGGCCGGCCCGGCGCCGAGACCTGGGTGGCGTACGAGAACGGCACCCCGGCCGGGTACATCGAGCTGGACCCGCAGGACGAGGGGGTGGTCGAGGTCATGTACTTCGGGCTGATCCCCGCCTTCCGGGGCCGCCGGATCGGCGGGCACCTGCTCTCCCACGGGGTCGCCCGCGCCTGGGACCTGGCGGAGCGCTGGCCGGAGCGGACACCGACGAAGCGGGTCTGGCTGCACACCTGCTCGAAGGACGGGCCGCACGCCATGGACAACTACCTGCGGCGCGGCTTCCGGCTCTTCGACACGAAGGTGGAGCTGGAGCCGGACGTGGCGACCCCCGGGCCGTGGCCGGGCGCCGGACGGTAGTCCCCGGCCCGGCGTCCCCGTCCGTCCCGCACCTGGGCCCGGCCCCGGAATTCCACCGGGACCGGGCCCTCCGCTTCCGGCGCCATGTGGGGAGATTGCGGCCATTACGGACGGCTCCGATCGGGCACACTGCGTGACGGGCGCCACACCGTCCCACATTCCAGGACACTCGCGTCCACATCTTGGATAGTGGTGGACTGGCCCGAGACACGCGTGCCACGCTTCCGTCATGCCCGGAACTGGAATCGCCTTGGTGAGTCGACGTCACGTCGACCTCGGCCGCATGTCCAGCGCCATCTGTCCGGCGGGCTGAGAGTCCCAGCACCGCCGAGTTCCCCCCTTTTTCCCGCTTCTTCAGCACGACCTGCGCACCGCCGCGCCTCAATGCGAGTGTGCAGTTCAGAGCCGCCCTCCTGCAGTCCCGAAGGACGTACCGTCATGGCCGCTACCCCGAAACAGCCCGCGCCCGCGGCGCCTCGCCGCAAGGCCGGACGCCACCGCGGCGAGGGCCAGTGGGCCCTGGGGCACTACACCCCGCTGAACGGCAATGAGCAGTTCAAGAAGGACGACGACAGTCTCAATGTGCGGACACGCATTGAGACGATCTACTCCAAGCGCGGTTTCGACTCCATCGACCCCAACGACCTTCGCGGACGCATGCGCTGGTGGGGTCTGTACACCCAGCGACGGGCCGGCATCGACGGCGGCAAGACCGCGGTCCTGGAGCCCGAGGAGCTGGAGGACAAGTACTTCATGATGCGGGTCCGCATCGACGGCGGGAAGCTGACCACCGAGCAGCTGCGCGTCATCGGCGAGATCTCGCAGGAGTACGCCCGCGGCAGCGCCGACATCACCGACCGGCAGAACGTCCAGATGCACTGGATCCGCATCGAGGACGTCCCGGCGATCTGGGAGAAGCTGGAGGCCGTCGGGCTCTCCACCACCGAGGCGTGCGGCGACTGCCCCCGCACGATGATCGGCTCCCCGGTGGCGGGCATCGCGGCCGACGAGATCATCGACGGCACCCCGGCGCTGGAGGAGATCCACGCCCGCTACATCGGCAGCCCGGAGTTCTCCAACCTGCCGCGCAAGTTCAAGACCGCGATCTCCGGCTCCCCGGTGCAGGACGTGGTGCACGAGATCAACGACATCGCCTTCGTCGGCGTCGAGCACCCCGAGCACGGGCCCGGCTTCGACCTCTGGGTCGGCGGCGGCCTCTCCACCAACCCCCGGCTGGCCGAACGGCTGGGCGCCTGGGTGCCGTTGGACGAGGTGGCGGACGTCTGGGCCGGTGTCGTCGGGATCTTCCGCGACTACGGGTACCGCCGGCTGCGCAACCGCGCCCGGCTGAAGTTCCTGGTCGCCGACTGGGGCGTCGAGAAGTTCCGCCGGGTGCTGGAGGACGAGTACCTGAAGCGTCCGATGCTGGACGGCCCCGCGCCCGCGGAGCCCAGCAGCCGGTGGCGCGACCACATCGGCGTCCACCAGCAGCAGGACGGCCGGTTCTACATCGGTTTCGCCCCCCGGGTCGGACGCGTCGACGGCTCCACCCTCGCCAAGATCGCCGACCTGGCCGAGGCGCACGGCTCCGGCCGGGTGCGCACCACCGTCGAGCAGAAGATGATCATCCTCGACGTGGCGCAGGACCGGGTCGAGTCGCTGTCCGCCGGACTGGAGGCGCTCGGTTTCCAGGTGAAGCCCTCGCCGTTCCGCCGCGGCACGATGGCCTGCACCGGTATCGAGTACTGCAAGCTGGCGATCGTCGAGACGAAGGCGCGCGGCGCCTCGCTCATCGACGAACTGGAGCGCCGCCTCCCGGACTTCGACGAGCCGCTCACCATCAACATCAACGGCTGCCCCAACGCCTGCGCCCGCATCCAGACCGCCGACATCGGCCTCAAGGGCCAGCTCGTGCTGGACGACGAGGGCAACCAGGTCGAGGGCTACCAGGTGCACCTGGGCGGCGCCCTCGGGCTGGAGGCCGGCTTCGGCCGCAAGGTCCGCGGCCTGAAGGTCACCTCGGCCGAACTGCCCGACTACGTCGAGCGGGTCCTGGGCCGCTTCCAGGAACAGCGCGAGGACGGCGAGCGGTTCGCGACCTGGGCGGCGCGCGCCAGTGCGGAGTCGCTGTCATGAGCGGACGCGCCGCACCGTTCTACTGCCCGTACTGCGGGGACGAGGACCTGCGCCCGCACGAGGCCGGTCACGGTGCCTGGGAGTGCGCCTCCTGCAACCGCGCGTTCAAGCTCGGGTTCCTGGGGCTGCTGACCCGGGGACTGCAGGGCAACGACGGGAAAGGGGACGAGATATGACGGGCACTCAGCCGCTCGCCGGGCCTGACGCCGGAGAGCTGGAGGAGCTGGCCGTCCGGGCGGGCCGGGAGCTGGAGGACGCCTCCGCGACCGAGATCCTGCGGTGGGCCGCCGACACCTTCGGCCGGAAGTTCTGTGTCACCTCGTCCATGGAGGACGCGGTCGTCGCCCACCTCGCGTCGCGTGTCCTGCCCGGCGTGGACGTGGTCTTCCTCGACACCGGCTACCACTTCCCGGAGACGATCGGCACCCGCGACGCGGTCGAGGCGGTGATGGACGTCAACGTCATCACGCTCACGCCCCGGCAGACCGTGGCCGAGCAGGACGCCGAGTACGGGCCGGAGCTGCACGACCGCGACCCCGACCTGTGCTGCGCGCTGCGCAAGGTCGGGCCGCTCCGGGAGGGCCTGACCGGGTACACGGCCTGGGCGACCGGGCTGCGCCGCGACGAGTCCCCCACCCGGGCGAACACCCCTGTCGTCGGCTGGGACGCCAGGCGGGGGAAGATCAAGATCTCGCCGATCGCCCGCTGGACGCAGGACGACGTGGAAACGTACGTGGCGGAGCACGGTGTGCTCACCAACCCGCTGCTGATGGACGGTTACGCCTCCGTGGGCTGCGCGCCCTGCACCCGCCGGGTGCTGGCGGGCGAGGACGCCCGCGCCGGGCGCTGGGCGGGCCGGGGCAAGACCGAATGCGGGCTGCACGACTGATGACGACTGATCAGGAGACTTCGATGAGCGTGACGGAGACGGGAGTCACCATCTGGCTGACCGGTCTGCCGAGCGCGGGCAAGACCACCATCGCCTACGAACTCGCCGGGCGGCTGCGCGGCGAGGGCCACCGGGTGGAGGTGCTCGACGGCGACGAGATCCGGGAGTTCCTCTCCGCGGGGCTCGGTTTCTCCCGCGAGGACCGTCACACCAACGTCCAGCGGATCGGCTTCGTCGCCGAGCTGCTGGCGGCCAACGGCGTGAAGGTGCTGGTCCCCGTCATCGCCCCGTACGCGGACAGCCGGGACGCGGTGCGGGGGCGACACCAGACCGAGGGCACCCCGTACCTGGAGGTGCACGTCGCGACCCCGGTCGAGGTGTGCTCCGAACGCGATGTGAAGGGCCTGTACGCCAAGCAGGCGGCGGGCGAGATCAGCGGGCTGACCGGGGTCGACGACCCGTACGAGGAGCCCGAGTCGCCCGATCTGCGGATCGAGTCGCACCGGCAGACCGTGCAGGAGTCCGCGGCGGAGCTGTACGCGCTGCTGAGCGAGAGGGGTGCGGCATGACGACCGCCGCGACCGTGTCGGAGGGCACCGGCAATCCGTACGCACTCAGCCACCTGGACTCGCTGGAGTCCGAGGCGGTGCACATCTTCCGCGAGGTGGCGGGCGAGTTCGAGCGGCCGGTGATCCTCTTCTCCGGCGGCAAGGACTCGATCGTGATGCTGCATCTGGCGCTCAAGGCGTTCGCGCCCGCGCCGGTGCCGTTCGCGCTGCTGCACGTCGACACCGGGCACAACTTCCCCGAGGTGCTGGAGTACCGCGACCGCGCGGTGGCCCGGCACGGGCTGCGGCTGCACGTCGCCTCCGTGCAGGAGTACATCGACGCCGGGAAGCTGCGCGAGCGCCCGGACGGCACCCGCAACCCGCTGCAGACCGTGCCGCTGACCGAGGCGATCCAGCAGCACCGCTTCGACGCCGTGTTCGGCGGCGGGCGCCGCGACGAGGAGAAGGCGCGCGCCAAGGAGCGGGTCTTCTCGCTGCGCGACGAGTTCTCCCAGTGGGACCCGCGCCGCCAGCGCCCCGAGCTGTGGCAGCTCTACAACGGCCGGCACGCCCCCGGCGAGCACGTCCGGGTCTTCCCGATCTCCAACTGGACCGAGCTGGACGTCTGGCAGTACATCGCCCGCGAGGGCATCGAGCTGCCGGAGATCTACTTCGCCCACGACCGCGAGGTCTTCAACCGCAACGGCATGTGGCTGACCGCCGGCGACTGGGGCGGCCCCAAGGAGCACGAGGACGTCGAGACCCGGCAGGTGCGCTACCGCACCGTCGGCGACATGTCGTGCACCGGCGCGGTCGACTCGGACGCGACGACGCTGGACGCCGTGATAGCCGAGATCGCCGCCTCCCGGCTCACCGAACGGGGCGCGACGCGGGCCGACGACAAGATGTCCGAGGCCGCGATGGAAGACCGCAAGCGCGAGGGGTACTTCTAGATGTCCACCACAGCCGAGCAGTTGTCGGCCACCACCCTGCTGCGGTTCGCCACCGCGGGGTCCGTCGACGACGGCAAGTCCACCCTCGTGGGGCGTCTGCTGCACGACTCCAAGTCGGTCCTCACCGATCAGCTGGAGGCCGTCGAGCACGCCTCGCGCAGCCGGGGCCAGGAGGCGCCCGACCTGGCGCTGCTGACCGACGGCCTGCGGGCCGAGCGCGAGCAGGGCATCACCATCGACGTCGCCTACCGCTACTTCGCGACGGCGCGCCGCCGCTTCATCCTGGCCGACACCCCGGGCCATGTGCAGTACACCCGGAACATGGTGACCGGCGCGTCGACGGCCGAGCTGGCCGTCGTCCTGGTCGACGCCCGCAACGGGGTCGTCGAGCAGACCCGCCGGCACGCCGCCGTCGCCGCGCTGCTGCGGGTGCCGCACGTGGTGCTGGCCGTCAACAAGATGGACCTGGTCGACTACGCGGAGCCGGTGTTCGCCGCCATCGCCGAGGAGTTCACCGCGTACGCCGCCTCGCTCGGCGTCCCGGAGATCACCGCGATCCCGATCTCCGCGCTGGCCGGGGACAACGTCGTGGAGCCGTCCGCGCACATGGACTGGTACGGCGGTCCCACCGTCCTGGAGCACCTGGAGACGGTGCCGGTCAGCCACGACCTCACCGCCTGCCACGCCCGTTTCCCCGTCCAGTACGTGATCCGGCCGCAGACCGCCGAGCACCCCGACTACCGCGGCTACGCGGGCCAGATCGCGGCCGGCGCGTTCCGGGTCGGCGAGGCCGTCACCGTACTGCCCTCGGGCCGTACGTCGACCGTCGCCGCGATCGACGCGCTCGGCGAGAGCGTGGACATCGCCTGGGCGCCGCAGTCCGTGACGCTCCGGCTGGCCGACGACATCGACATCTCGCGCGGCGACCTGATCGCCCCGTCCGACGACGCCCCGGCGGTCACCCAGGACGTGGAGGCGACCGTCTGCCACGTCGCCGACCAGCCGCTCGGCGTCGGCCAACGGGTGCTGATCAAGCACACCACCCGCACGGTCAAGGCGATCGTCAAGGACATCCCCTCGCGGCTCACGCTGGACGACCTCTCCCAGCACCCGGCGCCCGGCCGGCTCGTCGCCAACGACATCGGCCGGGTCGTCCTGCGGACCGCGGAACCGCTCGCCCTGGACGCGTACGCGGATTCCCGGCGCACCGGCTCGTTCCTCCTGATCGACCCGGCGGACGGCACCACGCTGACGGCCGGTATGGCGGGCGCCTCGTTCGCCACCGCGGTCGCGGCCGGTGACGACGCGTCCGACGACGCCGAGTGGGACTTCTGATGAACACCGACGTCTACTCCACGTTCGCGAAGGAGGGCGGCCGCATCGGCAGCGGCGCCCTCGGCAGCGGCCAGGGCGGGGTCGCGCGATGTGCGCGATGACGTACGCGCACCGCCTGCGCGCCCGGTCGTACCACCCGCACCGCCAGTTCAGACGAAGACCTGCCGACCGCCCGGCCGCGTCCCCGTAGTTCCCGGGGACCCGAGCACCGGGCCGACGAGAGGAAGACCTCCCGTGCCTGCCCCCCGTACCACGCTGCGCCGAAGCCTCGCCGCCGTCGCCGCACTGCCGCTGCTCGCCGTCGCGCTCACCGCCTGCGGCTACGGCTCCGAGGCGAAGAAGGACGACACGGCGGGGGTGGCGGCCGACGGCAAGAAGCTCTCCGTGGACACCGTGCGGATCGGCTACTTCCCCAACCTCACCCACGCCACCGCCCTGGTCGGCGACCAGGAGGGGATCTTCCAGAAGGAGCTGGGCGGCACCCGGCTGAAGACCGCCCAGTTCAACGCGGGGCCCTCCGAGATCGAGGCGCTCAACGCCGACTCCATCGACATCGGCTTCATCGGCCCGTCGCCCTCCATCAACGGCTTCACCAAGTCCGGCGGCAAGAGCCTGCGGATCATCGGCGGTTCGGCGTCCGGCGGGGTGAAGCTGGTCGTGAACCCGAAGAAGATCAAGACCCTGGACGACCTCAAGGGCAAGCGGATCGCCACCCCGCAGCTCGGCAACACCCAGGACGTGGCCTTCCTCAACTGGATCTCCGAGAAGGGCTGGAAGGTCGACGCCCAGAGCGGCAAGGGCGACGTCTCCGTGGTCCGCACCGACAACAAGGTGACCCCGGGCGCCTACACGTCCGGTTCCATCGACGGTGCCTGGGTCCCCGAGCCCACCGCGTCCAAGCTGGTCGCCGAGGGCGCGAAGGAGCTGCTCGACGAGTCGAGCCTGTGGCCGGACGACAAGTTCGTGATCACGAACATCATCGTGTCGCAGAAGTTCCTGGACGAGCACCCGGACGTCGTCGAGGCGGTGCTGCGCGGTTCGGTGAAGACCAACGCGTGGATCAACGCCAACCCCGAGAAGGCGAAGGAATCCGCCAACTCCGCGCTGGAGAAGCTGACCGGCAAGGCGCTGCCCGCCGAGATCGTCGACCCCGCGTGGAAGTCGATCCAGCTCACCGACGACCCGCTGGCCGCCACGCTCGACGCGCAGGCGCAGCACGCGGTGAAGGCCGGGCTGCTGGAGAAGCCGGACCTCGACGGGATCTACGACCTGCGGCCGCTGAACAAGGTGCTCAAGGCCGAGGGCAGGCCCGAGGTCGCCGACGCCGGTCTCGGCGTCAAGTAAGCCGTCCGGACCCGAATCCAGGATTCCCAGGAGGTGACGACCATGGCGACCACTCTCACCAAGGCCGAGGAGCGCACGGCGGTCGGGCACGCGGCCCGCATCACGCACGTGTCCAAGTCCTTCGGCGGACCGCAGGGGCAGCAGCTCGTGCTCGACGACATCACGCTCGATGTCGCACCGGGCGAGTTCGTCACCCTCCTGGGGGCCTCCGGGTGCGGGAAGTCGACCCTGCTCAACCTGGTGGCCGGACTCGACCGCCCGACCTCGGGGTCCATCGAGACCCCCGGCGGGCGGCCGGCCCTGATGTTCCAGGAGCACGCCCTTTTCCCGTGGCTGACCGCGGGCAAGAACATCGAGCTCGCGCTGCGGCTGCGCGGCGTGGACAGGTCGGAGCGCCGTGCGGAGGCGGAGCGGCTGCTCGAACTCGTACGGCTCGGCGGGGCGTACAGGAAGCGTGTGCACGAGCTCTCGGGCGGCATGCGGCAGCGGGTGGCGATGGCCCGCGCCCTCGCCCAGGACAGTCAACTGCTGCTGATGGACGAGCCGTTCGCCGCGCTCGACGCCATCACCCGGGACGTGCTGCACGACGAGCTGACCCGGATCTGGCGCGAGACGAACCTCTCGGTCCTCTTCGTCACCCACAACGTGCGCGAGGCCGTGCGGCTCGCCGAGCGGGTCGTCCTGCTGTCGTCCCGCCCCGGCCGGATCGCCCGCGAGTGGACGGTCGGCATCGAGCAGCCGCGCCGCATCGAGGACAACGCGGTCGCGGAGCTGTCCGTCGAGATCACCGAACAACTGCGTGGGGAGATCCGCCGTCATGGCCAGCACTGACACGAAGCCCGACGACCTGGCCGGTCTGGAGGCGGGGCTCGACGCGCTGGACACCGTGCAGGTGCGCCGGACCCCGGTGCGCGAGGTGCTGGTGCGCAAGGTGCTGCCGCCGGTGCTCGCGGTGGCCCTGGTGATCGTCGTCTGGCAATTGCTCGTCCGGGCGCAGGTCACCGACGACTACAAGCTGCCGTCACCGGCCGCGGTCTGGGACAGCGCGTCGCAGATGTGGTTGCAGGGGACGCTCCTGGACGTCATCTGGACCAGCGTCTCGCGCGGTCTGCTCGGCTTCCTGCTGGCCGTGGCCATCGGTACGCCGCTGGGTCTGCTGGTCGCCCGGGTGCGGTTCGTACGGGCCGCGATCGGTCCGATCCTGTCCGGGCTCCAGTCCCTGCCGTCGGTGGCCTGGGTCGCGCCGGCCGTGATCTGGCTCGGGCTGAACGACCGGATGATGTACGCGGTGATCCTGCTGGGCGCCGTCCCCTCGGTCGCCAACGGGCTGGTCTCCGGCGTCGACCAGGTGCCGCCGCTGTTCCTGCGGGCGGGCCGCACGCTCGGCGCGACCGGGCTGCGCGGGACCCGGCACATCGTGCTGCCGGCCGCGCTGCCCGGCTACCTGGCGGGGCTCAAGCAGGGCTGGGCGTTCTCCTGGCGTTCGCTGATGGCCGCCGAGATCATCGCGTCCTCCCCCGATCTCGGCCTGGGGCTCGGCCAGTTGCTGGAGAACGGCCGCAACAACGCGGACATGCCCGGCATCTTCCTCGCCATCATCCTGATCCTGTTCGTCGGCATCGCGGTCGACCTGCTCGTCTTCAGTCCGCTGGAGCGATGGGTGCTGCGCAGCCGCGGCCTCCTCGTCAAGAACTGAGCCCGGTCATGAACGCCCCGGTACTTCTCGTCATCGCCCACGGCAGCCGCGATCCGCGGCACGCGGCGACCGTGCACGCGCTCACCGCGCGGGTGCGGTCGCTGCGGCCGGGGCTGCGGGTGGAGACCGGTTTCCTGGACTTCAACGCGCCGTCGGTGCCGCGGGTCCTGGAACGGCTGGCGGCGCAGGGCGTGCGGGAGGTCGTCGCGCTCCCCCTGCTCCTGACCCGGGCCTTCCACGCCAAGTCCGACATCCCCACGGTGCTGCGCGAGGCCCGGACGAGGCTGCCCCGGCTGCGCGTCCGGCAGGCCGAGGTGCTCGGCCCGTCGCCGCTGCTGAACGCGGCCCTGGAACGACGGCTGCACGAGGCCGGGGTCCGGCCCGGCGACCGTGGCTCGACCGGGCTCGTCCTGGCCTCGGCGGGCTCCACCGACCCGGAGGCGATCGCAGTGATCGCTGAAATCGCGCGGGAGCTGCGGCACACCGGTTGGTGTTCCGTGCGGCCTGCGTTCGCCTCCGCCACATCTCCCACGGGGTTCCCCCGCACCGAGGACGCGGTGCGGGCCCTGCGGGACGAGGGGGTGCGGCGGGTGGCGGTGGCTCCTTATGTCATCGCGCCCGGCCGGCTCCCCGACCGGATCGCCGCGGGTGCGGCCGGCGCGGACGTGCTGGCCGGTGTCCTGGGCCCGGCACCGGAGCTGGCGCGGCTGCTGCTGGCCCGGTACGACGGGGGCAGTGTCCCGGCGGCCCGGACCGCCGCGCTCAGCGCGTGACGAGGCGCCCGGTCACCCCACGTCCAGGCTGCCCGTCCGGGTCCGCTTGAGCTCGAAGAAGTCCGGATTCCCGGCGAGCGTGCGGAAGCTGTCGAAGAACCGGCCCGCCTCCTCGCCGCGCGGGGCGGCCCGCAGGACGGGCCCGAACCAGACCGCGCCGTCGACGTGGATGGTGGGCGTGCCGACGTAGGCGTCCTCCTCCGGGTCCTTGCCTGCTTCGTGGCTGCGCCGCAGAGCCTCGTCGTACGCCTCCGAGTGCGCGGCGTCCGCCAGCGCGGCGGGCAGGCCCAGCTCCGCGAGGGACTCGGCGATCACCCGGTCGAAGTCCTCGTCCTTCTCCCGGTGTATGCGGGTGCCCATCGCGGTGTAGAGGTCGCGCAGGACCCCGTCGCCGTGCCCGGCCGCCGCGGCGACCGCGACCCGCACCGGTCCGATCGACCGGTCGACCAGGTCCCGGTACCAGTCGGGGAGTTCGTTGCCGATGTTGTGCAGATACAGGCTCATGACGCGGAAGCGGAGCTCGATGTCCCGGTGCCGCTCCACCTCCAGCATCCAGCGGGAGGTGATCCAGGCGAACGGGCAGGCCGGGTCGAAGTAGAAGTCGACGGTTGTCCGGCCCGGTCCGGATGTGTGCGGTGTGCTGTCCATGGACCGAGCGTAGACATCGAGTGGCATGTGATCCCGGGCCATTTGCCGTCGATTCCCCTGGGCCAATCAATCCACCGGCGGAAAGCCCGCCGCAGGCGGTAGCATCCGCTGATGCCCACCGTGGAAACCCTGATCCCGCAGGCCGGACAGGCCGATGCCGAGGGCCTGCGCGCGTTCGACGCGGACGGGCTGGCGGAGTACGTGACCGATCCGGCGCATCCGTGGTGGCGCCGCAGGCCCTGTGTGCTCGCGCTGGCCGGACGGGTGCCGGAGCACCGCGTCGCCGGGCTGATCGCCCGCGTCCACGACCCGCGGGACGTGGCGGAGGTCCGCATCGCGCTCCTGGACCTGCTCGCCGACCGGACCGAACTCCTGCCCTGGCTCGGACACCCGGACCGGCGGCGGGAGGACTCGTACGGCATGCCCGAGGCGATCCTCAAGGCACGCGGTCTGCTCGGCGACCGCTCGGCGACCGGCGGACTGACGACGCTCGCGGCCAGCCCCTGGTCGCGCCTGCGGGCGGCCGGCGAGGCCGGACTGGACGCGCTGGTCACCCGGTACGGGGCCGGGGCGGTCCTGTCCGACGTCGGCGACGCCCGCCCCGAGGACCGAGCCTTCCGGGTCCGGATGCGGCACCGGGCCGGTGCGGACGTCACCGACGCCCTCGCGGACCCCGACCGCGCGGTCGCGTACCTCGCCCAGTCCCTCCTCACCGATCCGGACCGGCTGCGCGGCCATCTCCGCGAGGCGCCGACGACCGAGGCGAAGCTGTGGACGGCGTACGCGCTGCACCGCCTCACCGGCGACGCCGCCGAGACCCGCGCGATCCACGCCTCGCTGGGCCGGCCCCGGGTCGAGGTCGCCGGACTGGACGAGGAACTGCGCGCGGCGATCGTCCGGGAGTACGGGCAGTCCTGCGAGAAGTCGAGCGACCCGCGCTGGCGGATCGAGGCCATCTGCGCCGAGCCGCCCGCACCTCCGGACGAGGACGAGCAGCTCCGCCGCGCCATGACCGCGCTCACCGCGGCGGGCCTGGCCCCGCGGCCCCCGGTCTCCTGCGGGGAGCACAACCAGCAGGGCGGCGGCACCTATCACGTCATCGGCCTCGGTGGGAGCGGGGCGGAGGCCGACGAGGACGAGGACGGGGCCGGGGTCCTCGTCAGCACCCTGGGCCGATTCGTCACCTCTTACGAACCGGAGCCCACCGCCCGCGCCGCGTTGGAGGCGGCGGGCTTCCGCTGGATCCCGCAGGAAATCGGCGCGATCCGGGTCACCGGCCTGTGCGTCTACTACTTCGGCGACCGCGAGCCCCTGAACGTCGCCACCCTGCTCTTCTACTGGCAGGACTGACGCCCCCGCCCGGTCCGGACCGCACCGGGCGGGGTTCCGGCGGACCGTGGCTCAGGCCGCGGTCCAGTGCGGGTCCCGGCCGCTGTGGGCCAGCGCGCGCTCGAAGACCGACGCCGATCCGGGCACGGCGACCTCGTCGGCGAAGCCGTCGTACTGCCGGTAGAGCGCGGCGGTGCTGTCGACGACGCCGAGGACGTACGCGGCCGCCCCGTCGGAGAGCCGGAACTCCTCCCCCACGACCCGGGCCACGTCCCAGCCGTGCAGGGCCGTCTCCTCGATGAGCATCGCGGCGATGTCGGCGGCCGGCGAGGTCGAACCGCCGAGGTCCACCTCCCCCTCCCAGACGGCCGGGTCCGCCCAGGCCGCGACGGCCCGGTCCAGCTGCTCGGCGTACTGCTGCGCCCAGTCGGCGTCGGCGGTGAAGTCCCGCGCGGTGAGCTCGTCGGGGAGGTCCTTGCGCAGGGCCCGGTGCTCCAGGCCGTGGGAGGTGTAGAGCACCCAGTGGTTGATGAGTCCCCGCAGGTCCCAGTCGCCGCAGGGGGTCTTCGGCGCGTCGAGCCGGCCGGCGTCGATGGAGCGGGCGATACGGGCCGCCTCGGCGGCGACTTCGGTCATGTGGGCGTGCTCGTTCTTCATGTCCGCAGCCTATGACCGGCCCGTGGAGCGGGGATTGAAGAAAAGCGACAGGGTCCGTACGGGCCGGGGCCACGGCCCGTACGGGTCGCGGCGGAGGGATAGGATCGGCGCATCGGTCCGGACATCCTCACCGCCGACCGGCCGGAGCAGGCGCTCTCCCCGACCGGGACCGCCTCGGCGCAGAACCGCTTCGGTCCCCCGATCGTCCGTCGGACGCGGCGCCGAAGGCGCGCGGGGCCCCGGCCCCGCCCTTCCCCCGGCTTCCCGTCGGCCGACGGTGTCCCGGCGGGGCGGACGCGACGCCCGCGGGCAGATCGCCCCCGCCCGGCCGCTCGCCCCGCCCGAAGGAGCATCCGCGCATGACCGCCTCACCCGTCACCGCCGTCCCCGTTCCCGGCCCCCCGGCCCCCGCAGCCGCCCCGGTGGTCGTGGCCGACGGCGTCTCGATCGTGCGGGACGGCAACGTCCTGCTCGACTCGGTCTCGCTGACCGTGCGCCGCGGTGAGCACTGGGCGCTGCTCGGTGCCAACGGGGCCGGGAAGAGCACGCTGCTGGGACTGCTCGGCGCGGTCGTCCATCCCACCCTGGGCTCGGTGGAGGTGCTCGGGCGGCGGCTCGGCCGGGTCGACCTGCGGGAGCTGCGGTCGCTGCTCGGGCATGTGAACCCGCGCCATCCGCTGCGCTCCGCCCTGTCCGTGCGCGAGGTGGTGCTGACCGGTCTGACCAACTCGGTCGAGCCGGTGCCCCGCTGGTCGGCGGGCCCGGAGCAGCGGGAGCGCGCGGAGCGCCTGCTGGAGATGCTCGGCATGGGCGGCCGGGGCGGGTCGCGCTGGCCCACGCTGTCGCAGGGCGAGCGGGGCCGTACGCTCATCGCCCGTGCACTGATGCCGCAGCCGCGGCTGCTGCTGCTCGACGAGCCGGCCACCGGGCTCGACCTCGCCGCGCGCGAGCAGCTGCTCGACAGTCTGGACGCGCTGCGCGAGGAGCACCCGGACCTGGCGACGGTGCTGGTCACCCATCATCTGGAGGAGCTGCCCGCCTCCACCACGCACGCCCTGCTGCTGCGGGGCGGCCGGTGCGTGGCCTCGGGTCCGGCGGACGAGGTCCTGACCACCGAGCGGGTCGGCGAATGCTTCGGGCACCCGGTGCTGATCTCCCGTACGGACGGCCGGTGGGCGGCCCGGACGCGGCGTCCGGGGCGTCGCTGAACCGGCTCAGCGACCGGTGCCGGGGCCGGGGTCCGCGGCGGTGAAGGGCGTGGCCTGGTGGAAGTACAGCACCCAGCCGTCACCGGCCGGCCGCCAGAGCGAACTGCGGTGGGACAGGCGGCCCTTCGTCTCGGTGTCGTAGGTGAGGTGGACTAGTTCGTCGCCGAACTGGACCCCGCTCATCCGGGACGCGGTGAGCGGGCCGGGGCGCGGGGCGTCCGCAGCGGTGAGCTCGGCGATGATCGTGTCGCGGTCCCAGATCCGGCCCTCGTGGTCGATCTCGCGGTACTCGGGGTGCAGGACCCGGCAGAGGAGTTCGGCGGAGGCGCGTACGGCCGGGTCCAGGAGGCGCAGCTCGCCCTCGACCGCCGCGGCCACACCGGGGGACGGTTCGCTCATGCGCGGACCCCGTCCTGCGCGGCCCCGGTCGCCGACGTCATCTCCACCAGCTTGACCACGGTGTTCCAGTTGCGCGAGGTGGCGACGAGGCCCTTGGTGACGGAGGTGCGGGACAGCGCGTCGCCGAGCTTCGAGGTGCCCAGTCCGCCGGGGGCGTAGAGGTAGAGCGCGCGGTCCCCGAGGCGGAACTCCTCGGGGAGGAAGGCCGCCGGGTCGATCCGGGCGAAGCGGTCGGCGTCGACCGGCCGGTCGTAGTACGTGATGTGCAGTTGTCTGCCTTCGAGGCCGGCGGCCGGGAACGGGCAGGCCGCCGCGGTCCCCGCCAGGTAGGCGCCGTCCCTGACCAGGCAGGGGACCGGGAAGCCGAACCGTTTCTCGATGGCCCGCTCCAGCTCGGCGGCGAGGGCGCCCTCGTCGCCGGACGCGCTGCTGAAGACGGCGTTGCCGCTCTGCAGATGGGTACGGACGTCTCCGTGTCCCAGTTCGGTGAGCAGTGTGCGCAGTTCGGCCATCGGAACCCGCTTGTGACCGCCCACGTTGATTCCGCGCAACAGCGCCGCGTACATCGTCATGGCCACACCATAGGACGAGCTCTTCGCACCGTGCGGCCGCCGCGCCCCGTGGGGGAGGGCGCGGCGGCCTCCGGTCCCGTCGTGCCGGGCGGCGTTCACCCGGTCACGGCTGCGGTGGGGTGTCGGTTACTCGACAACCTTCAGCAGCTTGTTCGGCGTGCCCTCGGTCGCGTTGGAGATCGCGTCGGGGGTGGCGCCCTCGGTCAGCGCCGTGGCGACCTCCTCCGGGGTGGCGTCCGGGTGACCGGCCAGGTAGACGGCGGCGGCACCGACGACGTGCGGGGTCGCCATGGACGTGCCGGAGATGGTGTTGGACGCGTCGTCGCTGTCGTTCCAGGACGAGGTGATGTCCGAGCCCGGAGCGTAGATGTCCACGATCGAGCCGTAGTTGGAGAAGTCCGACTGCTCGTCGTCCACCGTGGACGAGGCGACCGTGATGGCCTCCGGGACGCGGGCCGGGGAGCTGCCGCTCGCGTCGGTGGACTCGTTGCCCGCGGCCACCGCGAAGGTGACGCCGGAGGCGATGGCCCGCTGGACCGCGGCGTCGAGCGCCTCGTCCGCGCCGCCGCCGAGGCTCATGTTGGCGACGGAGGGGCCCTCGTGGTTCTCGGTGACCCAGTCGATGCCGGCGACGACCTGCTCGGTGGTGCCCGAGCCGGAGTCGTCCAGCACGCGGACGGCGACGATGTCGGCCTTCTTGGCGACACCGTAGGTGGCACCGGCGATGGTGCCCGCCACGTGGGTGCCGTGGCCGTTGCCGTCGTCGGCGCTGTCGTCGTTGTCCACGGCGTCGTAGCCCGAGGTGGCCCGACCCTCGAACTCCTCGTGGGTGACGCGGACACCGGTGTCGATGACGTACGCGGTGACGCCCTCGCCCGCGCTGTCCGGGTAGGTGTAGGCGTTGTCGCCGGCCGTCTCGGTCTGGTCGATCCGGTCCAGGCCCCAGGACGGCGGGTTCTCCTGGGTCTCGCTGATGTGGAACTTCTTGTTCTGGACGACCTTGGAGACGGCCGGGTCGGCCGCCAGGCGCTTGGCCTCGTCGAGCGAGAGGCCGCTGGCGGAGAAGCCGTTGATGGCGGAGCTGTAGTTGCGCTTCAGCTTGCCGCCGTACTCCTTGGCGAGCTCGGCCTTGTCCGCCTTCTTGTCCAGCATGACGATGTAGCTGCCGGCCACGGCGCCCGCCGCGTCCGCGCCGTAGACGACGCCCGTCCTGGGGGCCGGGGCGGCACCGGCGATCGAGGTGTTGAGCAGGGTGACACCGGCTGCTGCGGCGACCGCGGTTATCGCCGCGGTCAGCTTGATCCGGCGTGCGCGCTTGTGAGTTGCCATGAAGAGGGGTCTCCTCGTCATTCTTTGTGGGGGGATTGACCCCCGGCCGGAAGATCTCCGGGGGGCTGGCTCGAAACCCTGACCGATTGACGCGCCCAGATCAAGGGCTTCATGCGGCTGTGACTTACTCAACAAAGTTTCGTAATAAGAAACCGGCCAGTCACCCTCAAGTCGGGCACCGCCACCGCAACATCCGCCGCCCGCACGGGACTTGCCGCCCACGTCAGGCACTATCGACCCGCTTCGCGAGCAGGGAGGCGGGGTCCGCCGGAGCACGTCCGTGAAGGCGGGGGCGGCTTGAATCCGCCCCCCATGTTCACAGAGCCCTCACGACGTGAGGAAACGGATTCAGGCCCTCACGACCCGCACCTCGAAGACCCTCGTCGGTCCGGCGAGGGGCACGAAGGGGAGGTGGCCGGGGTGATCCTCCGCAGGAGGTTCCAGGGCGGCGGCAGCAGGCGCATGGCCTCGGACGGAGAATTCTCTCGCCGCTCACCGCCGAAAAGAGTGAAGCCCGGAGAGAAAATGCTTTCCGATGACTTCTTCTGCGTCGCGTCCGCCTTGCCACCGATACAGGGAACCTGACGGAACGATCGGCCGGACAGGCAGATCGGCGGGCTTGGCCCGGAAAAGCTTCCACGCATCCGGTTCCCGGGCCTCCTCCCGCCCGACAAACGGCGCTGAGCAGGGAGGACGAGAGGGTTCACCCCCCATGCCTCTGCGGGCACGTGCACACCGGGGCCCGAGGGGTCGAACTCACCCACCGGATACCCGGATCCCCGACAATGCGTGATGTCCGGAACCGGGTTTCTGATTTCCGGGTGACCGCCGAAACCGTCGGACGACGGACCCGAAGAAACGTACCGGTCGGCAATCCTGAATCCATTCGGAGAAAAATTGACCGGCCGGTGAAACCGAAAAGCTCCGGCACACGGCGGCGGGGACGCCGTGTGCCGGACGGTGGGCGGTGGCTCAGCGCTGGTAACGGGCCAGGACCCGGTTCCCGTCGTCGACCAGACGTTTCCTCAGCTCCTCGGCCCCGATCGCGCCGCTGTAGTACTCCTGGAGGGCGGGGGTGGCGACCTTGTCCTTCCATTCCGGGTAGCCGCGCACCGACTGGGCGGGCGCCGGACGCAACTCCTTCGCGACGGCGACACCGGTCGCCCAGCCGTTCTCCGCGGTGTGCAGGGACGGGTCCGCGAGCGCCTCGGTGCCGGTCGGGAGCATCCAGTCGCCCTTGGCCAGGCGCACCATGTTCGGCGGCCGGAGCAGGAAGTCGATGAACTGCGCGGCCGCCTTCTTGTGCGGGCTGGCCTCCGAGACGGAGAGGGTCTGCGGGCTCACCCCCTGGGCGAGTCCTCCGCTGCCCGCGGGAGCCGGCAGGACCGTCCACTCGAAGCCCTCGGGGGCCTGCTCGACGACCTGCTGGCGGTACGAGAACCCCAGCGGGACCATCGCGTACTTGCCGCCGAAGAAGCCGGGAAGGGTGTCGGAACCGCCCATGCCGAGCGCGGTGCGCGAGGCGCTGCGGTCGGTGTTGACCTGGTCGTGGATGACGCCGGGGACGACCCGGTCGCCCTCGTCCGCGCGGATGGTCACCCTGCCGTCGGCACCCCGGTGGAAGAGCTTGCCCCCGCCGGAGAGGCCGAGGTTCAGCGTGACGGAGACCGGCTCCTTGAGCGGCCAGGCGACGCCGTACCGGCCCTCCTTCGTCAGTTCCCCGGTGATCTGCCGGAACTCGTCCCAGCTCCAGGGGTTCCGGGGCGTCGGGATGCGGACCCCCGATTCCTTCAGGATCCTGGTGTTGGCGATCAGGACCCGGGGTTCCTGGAGGAACGGCACCCCGTAGACACCGTCGCCGAAGGTGGTGGTCCGCCAGCTCTCCCGGGGGATGTCGGCGGTCAGCCGGTCGGGGAGGAGTCCGCGCAGATCGGCGAGGTAGCCGCCGTACGCGAAGTCGGCCAGGTCGTCGGAGGCGTCGTGGATGACGTCCGGCGCCTCGTCGCCCTCGAAGGAGGTGAGCAGCTGGTCGTGGACGGTGTCCCAGCTGCCCTGGACGTAACTGACGTGGATGTCCGGGTGGGTCTCGTTCCACTCCTCCACCAGCTGCCTGTTGGCGTCGACGGACTCCTTCTGCCAGGCCAGCGACTGAAAGGTGAGCTCGATCCGCCCGTCGCCGCCCCCGTCGTCGTCCGGGCCCGCGCAGCCGGTGAGCAGCAGGGCCAGTGCCGCGGCCGCGGCGGCGACCGTCCTCGTCAGGGATGCGCGCATCAGCTCTTCACCGCCCCGGCCGTCATGCCGCCCGTGATCCGCCGCTGGATGACCGCGAAGACGACCAGCGAGGGCAGGGTGGCGAGGAACGCGGCGGCGGCCAGCGGTCCGAGGTCGGCCGCCCCTTCCGCCCCGATGAAGTGGGTCAGCACGACCGGCAGGGTCTGTTTCTCCGGCGTCTTGAGCAGGACGAGCGCGAAGAAGAGCTCGTTCCACGCGGTGATGAAGGCGAAGAGCGCGGTGGCGACGATGCCGGGGGCCAGCAGCGGGGCGGTGACCGAGACGAGCGTGCGCAGCCGTCCCGCGCCGTCCACCGAGGCGGCCTCCTCCAGTTCGACGGGCACGGCCCGTACGTATCCGACCAGCATCCAGAGCGCGAACGGCAGCGCCCAGACGACGTACACCATGATCAGCCCCCACAGGGTGTTGATCAGATGGAGGTTCTTCAGGATCAGGAAGAGCGGAATGATCATCAGGACGATCGGGAACGCCTGGCTGACCACGACCCATCCGGTGGCGGCCGTCGAGAGCCTGGAGCGGTGACGGGCCATCACATAGGCCATGGGGGTGGCGACGAGGACCGCGAGGAGCGCGGCGCAGACCGCGGCAAGCAGGGAGTTGGCGGCGGCCTGCAGCAGCGGCTGTTCGTCGAAGGCCGCGCGGAAGTTGTCGAGCGTCGGGTTCTCGGGGATCCAGGTGGGGTGCAGGGATCCCAGTTCGCGTGCCGGTTTGAAGGCGGTGGAGATCAGCCACAGGAACGGGAACGCCAGGAAGACGAGGTACCCGAGGAGTGCGAGGTACTGCGCGGCGCGTGCCGGTCCGCCGGTGCGCGGGCTCATCGGTCCTCGCCTCCCCTGAGTCGTCCGGCCAGGTACACCGCGAGGATCACGGAGATCACCGCGACCATCACGCAGCCCATGGCGGCGGCGTAGCCGAACTGTCCGTAGTGGAACGCCTCTTCGTAGGCGAAGAGCATCGGCAGCCGGGTGCGGCCGCCGGGTCCGCCGTTGGTCAGTACGTAGACCAGGGCGAAGGAGTTGAAGTTCCAGATGAAGTTGAGCGCGGTGATGGCGAGCGCGACCGGTCTGAGCACCGGCCAGGTGACGGTCCAAAAGCGGCGCCAGGCACCGGCCCCGTCCAGGGCCGCCGCCTCGTGGAGTTCGTGCGGGGTGTTCTGCAGTCCGGCGAGCAGGGCGACGGTGGTCTGGGGCATGCCGGCCCAGACGCCCACGACGATCACGGCGGGCAGGGCGGTGGCCAGTCCGGTGAGCCAGTCCCGGCCGTCGCCCAGGCCGAGGTCGCGGATGGTCTCGTTGAGGACGCCCGCGTCGGGGTTGTAGACGAGGCGCCACATGATGCCGACGACCACCTCGGGCATCGCCCACGGGATGATCGCCAGGGCCCGCGCCAGCCAGCGCAGCCGCAGCTTCTGGTTGAGCAGCAGGGCGAGGCCGAGGGCCAGGACGAACTGCGGGACCGTGACGCCGACCGCCCACAGCAGCCCGATCCGGAACGAGTCCCAGAAGAGGGTGTCGTGGAGCAGGTCCTGGAAGTTGAGCCCGCCCACCCACTGGGTGGCGCGGGTGCGGCCGGACTGGGCGTCGGTGAAGGCCAGCGCGATGCCGTAGAGGAGGGGGCCGACGCTGAGGACCAGGATCGGGATCAGCGCGGGCAGGACCAGGAACCAGGCGCCGACGTTCCGGTTGGCGGGCCGGGACTGCCTTCCGGGCGGGCCACCGGGTGGGCTCTTCTTGCCGGAACGTACGGTTGCATCCGCTAATGTCATTAATTCGCCCCCTTGCGTCATTCGATCGGTTTCATACCGTTCTGGCCGCTCAGGTGGCCCCCGTCATCGTGCTGATGGCCCGTCGGTTCGTCAAGGCAACCTGCACGGATGCGAAAATCGGATCCATGAACGAGATGCGTGCGCGCGAGGTGCTGACCGCTGCCGGACTGTCCGGTGGTGCGGAGCTGCTCGCGCTGGGCGAGAACGCGGTGTTCGCCGTCGGCGACCTGGTGGTCAAGGTCGGCCGGGACGCCGTGCAGCACCCGGAACTGCGGGACCGGGCCGAACGCGAGGTGGCCGTCGCCCGGTGGCTGGCCGACTCGGGGGTCCCCGCCGTGCGCGCCGCCGAGCCCGGGGCCCGTCTGGTGGAGGGCCACCCGGTGACGCTCTGGCACCGGCTTCCCGACGCCGTGCGCCCCGCCGAGCCGCGGGACCTGGCCGGGCTGCTCGCCCTGGTGCACGCGCTGCCCGCCCCGGAGGGGATCTCCCTGCCGCGCCGCGAGCTGCTGGGCGGGGTCGAGCGCTGGCTGCGGCTCGCCGGTGACGCCGTCGACCCGGCCGACGCCGACTACCTGCGCGAGCGGCGCGACGGCTTCGCGGCGGCCGCGGCGGCGCTGGTGCCCCATCTGCCACCGGGGCCGATCCACGGGGACGCCCTTCCCCGCAACGTCCACGTCGGCCCGGACGGGCCGGTGCTGGTCGACCTGGAGACCTTCTCCGCGGATCTGCGCGAGCACGACCTGGTCGTGCTGGCGCTGTCCCGGGACCGGTACGGCCTGGCCCCCGAGGCGTACGACGCCTTCACCGCCGACTACGGCTGGGATGTCCGCGAGTGGGACGGCTGCGCGGTGCTGCGCGGGGCGCGGGAGACGGCCAGCTGCGCGTGGGTGTCCCAGCACGCCCCGTCCAACCCGCGGGCGCTCGCGGAGTTCCGCCGCCGGGTGGCGTCGCTGCGGGACGGCGACCCGGCGGTGCGCTGGTACCCGTTCTGAGCGCCGGTCGCGGGGCCGGTCCGTCCGCCCGGAACGCGTCGCGGGCCGGGCTGCGGTGTCCCCGGGCGGGCCCGCGCCGTCCCGTGCCCGGTGCCCGGACCGGGCGGGCCCGGGAGGCTCAGCCCGGGACGCCGGCCGGCTCCCGCAGGGGCCAGTGGCCGTCGATCACCGCGTCCGCCGTGCCCTTGCGGCGCAGGAACTGCTGGAAGTCCGCCGCCCACTGCGCGTACCACTCCACCTGGCGCTCGTGCAGCTCGGCGGCGGTCAGTGCGGCCACCGAGCCGTGCCGCTCGGCTATCGCGTACGCCACCCGGACCGCGGCCAGCGCGTCCGCGCCCGCGTCATGGGCGCCGCCGTGCACCACGCCGTACTCGACGCAGACCGCTTCGAGGTTGCGCTTGCCCTTGCGGTAGCGGTCGACGGCCCGGTCGATGGTGTACGGGTCGATGACCGGGCCGATCCCCGCCCCGTCGAGCCGGTCGCTCAGCGAGGGCAGTCCGTGGCGCCGCAGCTCCGCCGTGAGCAGGGTCAGGTCGAAGGCCGCGTTGTACGCCACGACCGGCACTCCGCGGCGCCAGTACTCCGTGAGCGTCCCGGCGATCTCGTCGGCCACCTCGCGCGCCGGCCGGCCCTCCGCCGCCGCCCGCTCGTTGCTGATGCCGTGGATCGCGGAGGCCGGCTCGGGGATCGGGACGCCCGGATCCGCCAGCCAGGTGCGCTGCCGCACCGGCTCCCCGTCCCGGCCGTCGACGCCGACGACCGCCGCCGTGACGATCCGGGCCTCCAGCGGTTCCGTACCCGTCGTCTCCAGGTCGAAGCCGACCAGCGCCTCCCGGTGCCAGCTCATCCCGTACCTCCTTCGTGGTGCTCTCCCCCATGTGCGTCCACCCTCGCACGCACCACTGACAACGCCGCCGCGGCCCCTCAGGAGACGGGTCGGGAGTCCGTCCACACGGACTCGAACTCCTCGCGGTACGTCTCGAACAGTCCGTGCTCGTTGTCCTGGCCCGCCCGGACCACGGCGCGTCCGCCGCCGCGCAGCACCAGCACGGGCGCCTCCATGCCGCGTGCGCGCCTCAGATAGGGCTGGACGACCCCGACCGCGTCCGTTCCGTCGCCGTCCACCAGATAGGCCGTGAAGCGCGGCGTCTCGTCGAAGACGTGGATCTCGAAGGCGCCGGGGTCGCGGAGCTTGGAGCGGACCCGGCGCATGTGGAGGATGTTCATCTCCACCGACCGGCTCAGCTCGCCCTTCTTGAGCCCCAGCTCCCGCTCCCGGCGCTTGACCGCGCTGCTGGCCGGGTTGATGAAGAGCAGCCGTATCCGGCAGCCCGACTCGGCGAGCCGGATCAGCCTGCGGCCGGAGAAGTTCTGCACCAGCAGGTTGAGCCCGATACCGATCGCGTCCAGCCGGCGCGCGCCGCCGAAGAGGTCCTCGGCCGGCAACTGGCGCTGGAGCCGCACCCGGTCGGCGTGGACGGAGACCACGTCCGCGTACCGGTCGCCGACCAGTTCCTCGACGGCGTCGACCGGGAGCCGGTCGGCCGACGGGACGGCGGCGCCGGAGCCCAGGATCTCCAGGAGCCGGGCGGAGGCCCGCTCGGCCTGGGCGAGGACCGCCTTGTTCAGGGCGCGGTTGCGGGAGACCACGTTGCGGGCGACCTCCAGCTCGTCGAGCGCCAGCTCCACCTCGCGCCGGTCGTCGAAGTACGGCTCGAAGCAGGGCCAGTGCTGGACCATCAGCTCGCGCAGCTGCGGGAGCGTGAGGAAGCTGAGGACGTTGTCGTCGGCGGGGTCCAGGAGATAGCCCTTGCGGCGGGAGACCTCGCGCACGGCGACGGCGCGCTGCACCCACTCCTGCCCGGCGGGACCGGCGGCGGCCACCACCCAGTCCTCGCCGTGGACCGGTTCGTAGATGGGCCGGAGCACGGCGGCGACCACCGCGCGCAGCCGCTGTTCCACCAGGTTGAGCCAGATGTAGGCGCGTCCGGCCCGCTGGGCGCGCGTGCGCACCTCGCTCCAGGCGTCCGCTCCCCAGTCCAGTTCCGCGCCGATCTCCATGGGCCGCGCAAGTGATACCGCCCCTGGTGGGACGTCGCTGGAATCCCCCTCGTGACCCGTGTCACCCGGGGGCAGCTCGATCCCTCCCGAGCTCACCCGCGCACCGCCTTCCACTCCCCCACCAACGATCAAGGAAGGGTACTCCGCGAGCGGGAGCCGGTGCAGCCCGATGCGCATGCTGCTTCACCAACTCCCCATCGATGCGGGCCGGTTCCCGACGGCGAGATCTGCCGTAGTGAGGGGATTCATAGCGATTGGGCCCCCTTCCCGGCCTGTGCGCCCGATGTGCGATCCGGCCGGGCCCCCGTCGTGGTTCCGGGCGACACGGAGGGGCCCGATGTTGACCGGACCGCGCGACGTCCTAGGAAGCCGCACCTCTTTCGGGGAAGATTTCGGGAGAGATCCGGAACAAACAGCCCCAAGGGCCCGAACACCCGGATCAGAAGGGGAAGAGTCGATTCCATGCAGGTCTGGCCGGGACAGGCGTACCCCCTCGGCGCCACGTACGACGGCGCCGGGACCAACTTCGCGGTCTTCTCGGAGGCCGCCCACCGAATCGAGTTGTGCCTGCTGCACGACGACGGTTCCGAGACGGCGGTGGAGCTCAGGGAGACCGACGCCTTCGTCCGCCACGCCTACCTGCCCGGGGTGATGCCCGGTCAGCGGTACGGATTCCGGGTCCACGGGCCCTACGAACCGCAGCGCGGCGTCCGGTGCAATTCGGCGAAGCTGCTGCTCGACCCGTACGCCCGTGCGGTCGCCGGGCAGATCCGGTGGGGCGAGGAGGTGTACGGCTACCCCTTCGGCCGGCCCGACGCGCGCAACGACCTCGACTCGGCGCCGCACACCATGACCTCGGTGGTGGTCAACCCGTACTTCGACTGGGGGGACGACCGGCGGCCCCGTACGGACTACCACCGCACGGTGATCTACGAGGCCCATGTGAAGGGCCTGACGATGCTCCATCCGGGGCTGCCGAAGGAGCTGCGCGGCACCTACGCGGGGCTGGCCCATCCGGAGGTGATCGCCCATCTGACGGAACTGGGGGTCACCGCCATCGAGCTGATGCCGGTGCACCAGTTCGTCCAGGACCACCGGCTGGCCGACGCCGGGCTGGCCAACTACTGGGGCTACAACACCATCGGCTTCTTCGCCCCGCACAACGCGTACGCCTCCTGGGGCGACCGGGGCGAGCAGGTGCTGGAGTTCAAGCAGGCCGTGCGGGCGCTGCACCAGGCGGGCATCGAGGTGATCCTCGACGTGGTCTACAACCACACCGCCGAGGGCAACCACCTGGGCCCGACGCTCTCCTTCCGGGGCCTGGACAACGCCTCGTACTACCGGCTGGCGGACGACCAGCGGTACTACACGGACACCACGGGGACCGGGAACTCCCTGCTGATGCGGTCGCCGCACGTGCTCCAGCTGATCATGGACTCGCTGCGGTACTGGGTCACGGACATGCACGTGGACGGGTTCCGCTTCGATCTGGCGGCGACCCTGGCCCGGCAGTTCCACGAGGTGGACCGGCTGTCGTCGTTCTTCGACCTGGTGCAGCAGGACCCGGTGGTCAGCCAGGTGAAGCTGATCGCCGAGCCGTGGGACGTGGGCGAGGGCGGCTACCAGGTGGGGAACTTCCCGCCGCTGTGGACCGAGTGGAACGGCAAGTACCGGGACACGGTGCGGGACCTGTGGCGGGGCGAGCCGAGGACCCTCGCCGAGTTCGCCGGCCGGCTGACCGGGTCGTCGGACCTGTACCAGGACGACGGGCGGCGCCCGCTCGCCTCCATCAACTTCGCCACCTGCCACGACGGGTTCACCCTGCACGACCTGGTCTCGTACAACGACAAGCACAACGAGGCCAACGGGGAGGGCAACCGGGACGGCGAGAGCCACAACCGGTCCTGGAACTGCGGTGTCGAGGGCGGGACCGACCGGCCCGAGGTGCTGGACCTGCGGATGCGGCAGATGCGGAACTTCATCGCCACGCTGATGCTGTCCCAGGGCGTGCCGATGCTGAGCCACGGCGACGAGTTCGCGCGGACTCAGCGGGGCAACAACAACGCCTACTGCCAGGACAGCGAGCTGTCCTGGGTGCACTGGCCCGACCCGGCGAAGGCCGGTGCGGACGGGGACGAGGGGGGTGCGGGGGACGAGGGGGACGCGGGGGCCGGCAGTCTGCTGGAGTTCACCCGGGCGATGGTGTGGCTGCGCCGCGACCATCCGGTCTTCCGGCGCCGCCGGTTCTTCCACGGCCGCCCGGTGGAGGGCACGCACGACGAGCTCTCGGACATCGCGTGGTTCACGCCGGAGGGCCACGAGATGACGCAACGGGACTGGCAGGCCGCGCACGCCAAGGCGTTGACGGTGTTCCTGAACGGGCACGCGATCTCGGAGCCGGGGCCGCGCGGCGAGCGGATCTCCGACGACTCGTTCCTGCTGATGTTCAACGCGAGCGCGGAGACGCTGGAGTTCTCCGTCCCGGTCAACCACGGCCGGCAGTGGCTGGTGGTCGTCGACACGGCCCGCCCGGCCGGGGTGCTGCCCGGCTCGGGGCCGAAGGTGGCGGCGGGCGATCGGGTGACGCTGATCGGGCGGAGCATGGTGGTGCTGCAACGGCCCGCGTGACGCCGTGCGCCGGGCCGGGGCGATGATCCCGGTGGCGGGCCGGCCCGCCACCGGGACGCCGCCGGTCGAGCCCTTTGCGGCGTCCGGTGACACGGAAGCCGTCCGGCCGGGTACGAACGTCCGCATGACGCCCACCGCCACCTACCGCCTCCAGCTCCAGCCCGGATTCCCGTTCTCGGCCGCGGGACGCGCCGTGCCGTACCTCGCCGGGCTCGGTGTCTCCCACCTCCATCTGTCCCCCGTGCTGGAGGCCGTGCCGGGCTCCCGGCACGGCTACGACGTCGTCGACCACGGCCGGGTGCGGGCCGAGCTCGGCGGCGAGGAGGGACTGCGGGAGCTGGCCCGCACGGCGCGGGCGCACGGCCTCGGGCTGGTCCTGGACATCGTGCCGAACCACATGGCCGCCCACCCCCGGTACAACCACGCCCTGCGGGAGGTGCTGCGCGAGGGCCCCGGGTCCCCGTACGCCCGCTGGTTCGACGTCGACTGGGCGGCGGGCGGCGGCAAGGTGCTGCTGCCGGTGCTCGGCGACCGGATCGGCGAGGAGATCGGCCGGCTGCGGGTGGACGGGGACGTGCTGCGCCACGGCGAGCAGGAGTTCCCGCTGCGGGCCGGCACCGCGGGGCTGCCGATGCCCGAGCTGCTGGACGCCCAGCACTACCGGCTCGCCTGGTGGCGGCTGGCCCGTACCGAGCTGAACTACCGGCGGTTCTTCACGGTCTCGGACCTCATCGGGGTGCGGGTGGAGGACCCCGAGGTCTTCGCCGCCACCCACGTCAAGATCCTCGAACTGGTCCGGGACGGCGTCGTCGACGGGCTGCGCGTCGACCACCCCGACGGGCTCGCCGATCCGGCGGCCTACCTGGACCGGCTCGCGGCGGCGACCGGCGGGCGGTGGACGGTGGTGGAGAAGATCCTCGGCCCCGCCGAGCGGCTGCCCGCGGACTGGGCCGTCGCGGGGACGACGGGGTACGACGCGCTGCACCGGGTCGACGGGCTGTTCGTCGACCCGATGGGCGCGGCGGAGCTGGTCGGCCGCTACCGGGAGTACGCCGGACCCGCGGACGGTCTCGGCGGCGACTGGACCTCGACCGTCCGCCGGGCCGCGTACCGGGTCGTGGAGCACGAGCTGGCCGCGGAGACCGGGGCGCTGACCCGGCTCGCCGAGCGGATCTGTGCCGCCGACCCGGCGCTGCGCGACCACGCCCCGTGGGCCCTGCGCGCCGCCGTGCGCGAACTGCTCGTACGGGTGCCCGTCTACCGCCCGTACGCGACGGCCGGCAGGACCTGTTCGCGGGAGGCGGCGGCGACGCTCCCGGAGTCGGCCGTGCGGGACGCGCGGGCGACGTTCACCGTCCCGGAGGAGGCCTCGGCGGTCGACGTGGTGCGGGAGCTGGCACTGGGGCGGGCGGGGGCGGGGCCGGAGCGGGAGGCGTTCTGCGCCCGGTTCGCCCAGACCGCGTCCGCGCTGCGCGCCAAGTCGGTCGAGGACGCCGCGTTCTACCGGTACCTGCCGCTGATCGCGGCGAACGAGGTGGGCGGGAACCCCGGGCGGCCCGCGGTCACGCCGGAGGAGTTCCACGCCTTCTGTGCCCGGTCGGCCGCCGACCGGTCGACCGGCGGCACGGTGCTGACCACCCACGACACCAAGCGGAGCGCCGATGTCCGGGCCCGGATCGCGGTGCTGACGGAGTGCCCGGAGAAGTGGTCCGGTCTGCTCACGGAGCTGGGGCGGACGGTTTCGGCCGCCGCTCCCGACGCGCAGTTCGCCTGGCAGGCCTGGCAGACCGCGGTGGGCTGCGCGGCGCTGCCGGCCGGCGAGGCGGCGGGCCGGCTGGAGCCCGCGCTGCTGAAGGCGGTCCGCGAGGCGGGGCTGCACACCGGCTGGACCGAGCCCGATCCGGCGTACGAGCGGGCGGTGGTGGACTTCGTGGCGGCGGGTCCGGCCGCCGGCGCCGGGCCGGTGCGCGAGGCGCTGGACCGGTTCACGTCCGTGCTCGCCCCGTACGCGCGGGCCAATGTGCTGGGGGCGGCCCTGGTGCACCTCACGATGCCGGGTGTGCCGGACCTGTACCAGGGCACGGAACGGGAGTACGTGGCGCTGGTCGACCCGGACAACCGCCGCCCCTTCCACGCCCCGTCCGCCGACGCCCCGGCCTGCGAGAAGAGCGGGCTGACCGCGACGGCGCTGCGGCTGCGGCGCGAGCGGCCGGAGGTGTTCGGCGCGTCGGGCGCGTACGCCCCGCTGGGCGCGCGGGGTCCCGCGGCCGCGCACTGCCTGGCGTTCTGCCGGGGCGGCCAGGTGGTCACCGCGGTGACCAGGCTGTCGCTGCGGCTGGCCGAGTCGGGGGGCTGGCGCGACACGGAGTTGGTACTGCCGGACGACGGGCCGTGGGCCGATCTGCTGGCGCCCGGCCGGGAGTTCGCCGGGGCGTCGGTCGCGCTCGCCGACCTCTTCGCCGACCGTCCGGTGGCGCTGCTCGGCCGGGTCTGACGACGGGGCTCCCGCCGGTCGCGGACGGCCCGGGCGGCGAGGCTCAGTCGGGTCTGACGACGAGGCTCCGCGGGCCGCGGGTGAGCAGGCCGGTGGCGACGGGGTGGAAGCCGTCCGCCCAGCGCAGCCCCGGCATGGCGTCGAGCAGCGCGCGCACGCCGTGCCGGGCCTCCAGCCTGCCGAGCAGGACCGCGGGGCAGTCCGCGGGGCCGGCCGGGAACCGGGCCTGGTCGCGGCGGAAGGGGTCGAAGCGGTCCGGTTCGGCGAACCGTTCGGGGTCGCGGGCCGCCGAACCGGTCAGGCAGGCGACGGGCGCCCCGGCGGGCAGCGTGCCGCCGCTGAGGGCGACCTCGGTGACGGTGCGGCGCAGCACGACCTGGACCGGCGGGTCGCGGCGCAGGGTCTCCGTCCAGGCCCGCTCGGCCAGGGCGGGTTCGGTGCGCAGGGCGGCCAGCAGGTCGGGGGCGTCCAGCAGGTTGGCGAGGAAGGAGGCGAGCGCCGTCTCGCGCAGCCCGGTGTGCCGGGAGTGGAGATCTGCGAGGTGCCGCTGTCCGATCCGTACGGGCAGCTGCGCAACGGAGAGTTCGACGTCCAGCTCCAGGAGT
>NZ_JBEXPY010000035.1:0-98958 GCF_040612315.1 Streptomyces sp. NPDC006435 | reverse complement strand
TTCGAGCAGTTGGTGCATGCGTTGCAGCCGTCGCGTTCGATGGCGCGTCATCCGTTGTTCCAGGTGATGATCGTGTTGCAGAACAATGCGGTGGCGTCGTTGGATCTTCCGGGTCTGGTGGCGCGTCCGGTGGACGGTGGGGGTGGTGCCTCGAAGTTCGATCTGGGGTTCAACTTCGTCGAGCGCACGGATCTCGACGGTGCTCCGGCGGGCATCGAGGTCACCGTCGAGTACAGCTGCGACCTCTTCGACGAGGACACCGTCCAGCACATCGGGGAACGCCTCGTCCGGTTCCTCACCGCAGGCACCGCCGACCCGCTGACCCCGATCGGCCGGATCGACCTCCTCGACCGGGCCGAGCGCGAACAGCTGCTGACCGGGTGGAACGACACGGACCGGGTGCTGGAGCTGCCGGCGGTGCCGGCCGGTGGTCCGGAGGCGGAGACCATCGCGGGGCTGTTCGCCGCGCAGGTGGCGAGGACGCCGGAGCTGCCCGCGCTGGTGGCCGAGGACGGGTGCCTCAGCTACGCGGAGCTCGACGAGCGCTCGGCGAGGCTGGCGGCGCTGCTGGTGGCCCGCGGGGTCCGGCGGGGCGACACCGTCGCCGTGGCCGTCCCGCGCTCGGCCGCACTGACCGTCGCGCTCCTGGCCGCGATCAGGGCGGGCGCCGCGTACCTGCCGATCGAGCTGGACTACCCGGCCGAGCGGATCGCCTACATGCTGGCCGACGCCGATCCGGCCGTCGTGCTCACCACGGGCGAGGCCCGCGGCGGCCTTCCCGAGGGCGCCGAGGACACCATCAGGGAACTGATCGTGCTCGACGACCCGGCCACCGAGGAGGAGTCCGCGACCCTGCCGGCCGCCGGACTGCCGGGCCCGCTGCCCGACTCCCCGGCCTACCTGATCTACACCTCCGGCTCGACCGGCCGCCCCAAGGGCGTCGTCGTCCCGCACCGGGGCATCGTGAACCGGCTGCTGTGGATGCAGGACACCTACCGGATCGGCCCGGACGACCGGGTGCTCCAGAAGACCCCCTCCGGCTTCGACGTGTCGGTCTGGGAGCTCTTCTGGCCGCTGGTGACCGGAGCGGTGCAGGTCTCCGCCAGGCCCGGCGGACACCGGGACCCGGCCTACCTGGCCCGGCTGATCCAGGAGGAGGGGATCACCACCGCGCACTTCGTGCCGTCCATGCTGGAGGTGTTCCTCGCCGAGCCCGGGGCCGCCCGGTGCACCGGACTGCGCCGCGTGGTGTGCAGCGGCGAGGCACTGCCGTCCGGCCTGCGCACCCGCTTCCGGGCGCTGCTGCCGGCCGAACTGCACAACCTCTACGGGCCGACCGAGGCGTCGGTGGACGTCACCGCGTGGGACTGCGCCGCGGACGGCGCCGGCGCGGTGGTCCCGATCGGCCGGCCGGTGTGGAACACCAGGACCTATGTGCTGGACGCCGCGCTCCGCCCGGCCCCGGTCGGAAGCAGCGGCGAACTGTACCTGGGCGGTGTGCAGTTGGCGCACGGCTACCTGGGCCGGGCCGACCTGACCGCGCAGCGGTTCGTGGCCGACCCGTACGGTCCGGCCGGCTCCCGGCTCTACCGCACCGGCGACCTGGCCCGGATCACCCGGGACGGCGTCCTGGAGTTCCTGGGCCGCACCGACGACCAGGTGAAGATCCGGGGCCAGCGCGTCGAGCTGGGGGAGATCGAGCACGCGCTCGCCCAGCACGCCCTGGTGGGCAGCGCGATCGTGACCGTCCACAGGACGCCCGCCGGTGACGCCCAGCTCGCCGCCTACGTCACGGCCGCCGACCCGGAACGGCTCCCGGACCCGGTGGAGCTGCGCGACCACCTGGCCACCGTGCTGCCCGGCCACATGGTGCCCGCCCACTGCACGACGATCGACGCCGTGCCCGTCACCCCCAACGGAAAGGTCGACAAGAAGGCGCTGCCCGAGCCGCAGCTGCTGGAACGCGCGCCGGGCCGCGCCCCGCGCGACGCGACCGAGACGGCGCTCTGCGAGGTCTTCGCCGAACTGCTCGGCCACGACACGGTCGCCATCGACGACAACTTCTTCGAGCTCGGCGGACACTCCCTGCTCGCCACCCGGCTCATCAGCATGGTCCGGGACCGGCTGGGCGCCGAGATGTCGGTGGTGTCGATCTTCGAGGCACCGACGGTCGCGGCCCTGGCGGTCCGCCTCGCCGAGACCGACGGGGCGGGACCGCTGAGCCGGCTGCTGCCGCTGCGTTCCGGCGGCACCGGGGCACCGCTGTTCTGCGTGCACCCGCTCGGCGGGCTCAGCTGGCCCTACGCCGGTCTCGCGGAGCACCTGCCCGCGGAGGTCGGACTGTACGGCCTCCAGGCGGCCGGCCTGGGCGAGGACGAGCCGCTGCCGGAGACCGTCGAGGAGATGGCGGCCGACTACGTGGCCCACATCCGCACCGTCCAGCCCGAAGGCCCCTACCGGCTGCTCGGCTGGTCGCTCGGCGGCCGGGTCGCGCACGCCATGGCCGGACAGCTGGAGGCCGCCGGCCAGGAGGTCGAACTGCTCGCCCTGCTGGACGCCTACCCGCGCACGGAGGCGGAGCCGAGCGCCTCGTTCTCCGAGCAGGACTTCCTGGCAGGCATCCTGGCGGCGATCGGCATGGAGGCCGCCGAGCTCGACGGACCGGTGGAGTTCGACCGGGTGATGGCCGCGATGCGGTCCTCCGGCAAGGAACTCGCCGGGCTGACGGAGCAGCAACTGCGGCGCCTGCAGAAGGTGATGGCCAACAGCTTCCGGGTCGAGTCCGGTTCGGTCACCGGACGCTGCCGGGCGGACGCGGTGATGTTCGCGGCGACGGTCGACCCCGCGGGCGAGCCGGGCGACTGGCTGCACCACCTCGACGGCGGGCTGGAGGTCCACAACGTCGCCGTCGCCCACAACGACCTGATGCGGCCGCAGCCGCTCGCCGAGATGGGGGCGGTGCTGGCGAAGAAGCTGGCCCGGACCGCCCGTGAAGACCGTGCGTGACGCCCCGGTGGCGCTCGCCCCACAGCAGACAGAGGGATTGAACATGGCAAAAACAATGGTTCTCTGCGTTCCGTTCGCCGGCGCGGGTGCCTCGGTCTTCCGGCCCTGGGTGCCCCTGTGCGAGGACCGCTTCGAGCTCGCGGCCATCCAGCTGCCGGGCCGCGAGCAGCGCTTCGCCGAGGACCCCTACCAGGACGTGGCGGTGGCGGTCGAGGGCCTGATGCCCGAGGTGCTGGAGCGGGTGGCCGACGCGGGCCCGGTCGTCCTCTTCGGGCACAGCCTCGGCGCGGTGCTGTCCTACGAGATCGCCCACCGGCTGGCCGCCACCGACGGGGTGGACCTGGCCGCGCTGGTGGTCAGCGGCTCGCCCGGCCCGTGGACCCGCCGGGAGAACGGCGCGAGCGGCCTGGCCGACGACGAGTTCCTGGAGCGGGTCAAGGAGTTCGCGGGCTACCGGCACGAGGCGCTGGAGGACCCGGAGATGCGCGAACTGCTGCTGCCCTCGCTGCGGGCCGACGTCGAGATGCACGAGAGCTACGTGCCCCTGTCGGACACCCCGCTGCCCGCGCCGATCGTCTCGGTGCGCGGCACCACCGACACCCTGGTGACCACCGAACAGGCCATGGAGTGGGGCAAGGCCACCAGCCGGGAATTCGACTTCGTCGAGGTCGAGGGCGGTCACATGTACCTGGTCGACAACGCCGAGGGCCTGATCCGGGTGCTCGCGGACGTCTGCCCCGGATGAGCGGCACGGGCGAGTCCGCCGACCGCACCCAACTGTAAGGAGTCCTGGTGCGCCTGCAAGGAAAGACCGTCATCGTGACGGGAGCCGCGCGCGGGGTCGGCCGTGCCTGTGCGCTCGCGTTCAGCCGGGAGGGCGCCGACCTGGCGCTGCTCGACGTGAGCGACGACATCGACGGCGTCCCCTACCCGCTCGGCACCACGAGCCAGCTCGCGCACACCGCGGAGCTGTGCCGTGAACAGGGAGCCGCCGTCATCACGGCGCAGGCCGACATCCGCGACCTCGCCGCCCTGCGCACGGCCGTGGACCGGACGTGCGAGCGGTTCGGCCGCGTCGACGTGCTCGTCAACAACGCGGGCATCGTGGGGCCCTCGGGGAAGCCGGCCCACGAGATCACCGAGGACGAGTGGCAGGTGATGATCGACATCAACCTGTCCGGCGCCTGGCGGATGACCTCCGTGGTGGGCCCCCTGCTGCTCGCGCAGCGGTCCGGCAGCATCATCAACGTGGCCTCCACCGCCGGTCTGGTCGGCTACCGCAGCTTCGCCGGATACACCGCGTCCAAGCACGGACTGATCGGCCTGACCAAGGCGACCGCGCTCGACTACGCGCCGCTGAAGGTACGGGTCAACGCGCTGTGCCCCGGCTCGATCCGGGACGACAGCCGGGTCGAGGGGCGGATGCTCTCCGAGATCGCGAGGTCGCTCGACCTCCCGGTCGCCGAGCACGAGGAGACCTTCCTCCAGTCCCAGCCGATGAACTCGCTGATCGAGCCGGAGGACGTGGCCGGGGCCGCCCTCTGGCTGGCCTCGGACGAGTCCAGGCAGGTGACCGGGTCCGTGCTCACCGTCGACGGTGGCTTCACCATCCGGTGAGGCACCGCAACCATGCCAAGGGAAGCAGTCGTGTCGATCTCTGAACAGGACGCCGTCGCAGCTCTCACGCCGGCGCGGCGCACCGTCGTCCATGCCCGTGACCGGGTCCGGGAGAGCAGCCGGGAGGCCCCCGGCGCGGTGTGCCACGCGCTGTGCGTACGGTTCACCGACACCGTGCGCGCGGACGCGCGGGACGGGCTGGCCAAGCGGTTCGCCGACCTGGCCGCCGGCCTGGCCGCCACCGTGCCGGTCTTCCGCCGGACCGCCCGGCTGTGGCCGCAGGCGGTGCCGTGCCGCTCCGACGCCCCCGACGCCAAGCGGTGGCGGGAGCGGGAACTCGCCCGGCCGCTGGTCGCGCACCGGGACGCGGCGGTCCGCGCGGTGCTGCTGACCTACGCCGACGAGGTGAGCGAACTCGTCGTGGTCGCGCACCGCGGCGCGCTGGGCGCCACCGCGCTGCACGACTTCACCGCCGAACTGCTGGGGCAGGCCCCCGCCGGCGGTGCCGTGCCGCGTCCCGACGGGCGGCGCCCCGGCACCGCCCCGGCCGCCGGACTCGCCGACGGCCACTTCGACGTCCAGCTGGACTGGGGGCTCGGCCGCCCGCAGGGGCCGGACACGACGGCGACCCGGCTGCTGACGCTGCCCGACGACCACCCGGCGGGCGACACCGGGAGCTGGACGACGGCACTGGGCATCGTCCTCGCCCGCTACGAGGGCCTCACCCGGCCCGTCCTCGCGGCGCTGGCCACCGACCCCTCGGACGGACACGCCGTCGAGGGAGTCGCGCTGGTCCCCGTGGAGGCCGATCCGGCGACCACCCTCGCCGCCGCGGACCGGCAGGTCCGCGCGGCCCTGGCGGACGGCCCGGCCTGGTACACCGACGACCTCCGCCGGGAACTGGCGGACACGGTCGGCGAGAGCGAACCCGTCGTCGGGCTCGTCGTCCACGACCACCGCCCGGCCGGCCTCCCCGGCACGGCCCCGGTCGCCCATCGGCCGTTCCAGCGGGCCCCGTTCCCGGTGACGCTCTCGGTGACCCACGACGCCGGTGAGCGGCTGCTGCGCTGCGACTTCCCGGCCCGCAGGATGCACGACGACATCGCCGACCAGTTGCTGCGGCACGTGCGCCGGGTGCACCGGGCGCTCGTCGAGTCGCCGGACACCCCCGTCGCGGACGTGGAACTGCTCGACGAGGACGAACTGCGCGAGGTGGCGGCACTCGGCCGCCGCACCCCGGCCCCCTCGTTCGAGCCAGAGCGGATCGACCGGACGATCGCCGCCCTCGCGGCATCCCGCCCGGACGCCGTCGCGGTCTCCTGCGACGGCACCCGGATCGGTTACGGCGAACTCGACCACCGGGCCGACCTGCTCGCCCACGCCCTCCGCGGGATCGGTGTGGCCGACGGCGACCGCGTCGGGGTGTGCCTGGAACGGTCCGCCGAACTCATCGTCACCCTGCTGGCCGTGCTCAAGGCGGGCGCCACCTACGTGCCGATGGACCCCGCCTACCCGCAGGAACGGCTGTCCTACACCACCGGGGACGCCGGACTCACCACGGTCGTCACCGACCACGCGGAGTTCCCCGGCGGCGACGGCGTGCGCGTGATCGGCACGGCGGAGCTCGCGGAACTGGCCCCCGGGACGTGCGACGGACCGCCGGCCTCGGCGACCGGCCCGCAGGACCCGGCGTACGTCATCTACACCTCCGGTTCGACCGGCCGCCCCAAGGGCGTCGTCGTCCCGCACGTGAACGTGCTCAGCCTGATGGCCGCCACCACCGAGGACTTCGGCCTCGGCACGGACGACACCTGGACGCTGTTCCACTCCAGCGCCTTCGACTTCTCGGTGTGGGAGATCTGGGGCTGCCTGCTCACCGGCGGCCACCTGGTCGTCGTGCCCTACTGGGTGTCGCGCTCGCCGGAGGAGTTCCACCGGCTGCTGGTCCAGGAGCGGGTCTCGGTGCTCAGCCAGACCCCGTCGGCCTTCGCCCACCTGCTGGACGTCGAGCGGGACGGCGGCGAACCCGTCCCCGTACGCCTGGTGGTCTTCGGCGGCGAGGGGCTCGAACCGCGCATGCTCCTGCCCTGGTTCGACCGGCACCCGGAGACCGCCTGCCGGGTGGTCAACATGTACGGCATCACCGAGACGACCGTGCACGTGACCGCGCAGACGGTCACCCGCGCCGAGGCGCTCGCCGGATCGAAGTCGGTCGGGCACGCCCTGCCCGGCTGGTGGGTGCGGGTCGCCGACCCCGAGGGCAGGCCACTGCCGGTCGGCGTCGCCGGAGAGATCCACGTCGGCGGGGCCGGGGTCGCCGCGCACTACCTGAACAAGCCCGAACTCACCGAGCAGCGCTTCCGCGTCGACCGGCTCACCGGGGAGCGGCTGTACCGCAGCGGCGACAAGGGCCGGCTGCTGCCCGACGGCCGGCTGGAACACCTCGGCCGGCTGGACAACCAGGTCAAGCTGCGCGGCTTCCGCATCGAGCTGGACGAGATCCGCGCGGTCCTGCAGGACGACCCGCTGGTCGCCTCGGCCGCCGTCGTGCTCAACCGGACCGACCCCGAGGACCCGGCGACCGCCCAGCTCGACGCGTTCGTGGTGCTGGAGGAGGGCGACGACACCGCCGCCGTACGGCAGCGCGCCGCCAAGTACCTGCCCGAGTACATGGTGCCGACGACGGTCACCGCGCTCGACCGGATGCCGCTCACCACCAACGGCAAGCTCGACGCCCGCAAGCTCCCCGCGCCCGCCCCCGCGGCACGGCCCGAACCGCGCGTCGCGGCCCCCGCCCCCGTGAAGGCGGAGCCGGAGGGCGCGGCCACTGCCGGGAGCACCGCCGGGGAGGCACCGCAGGACACGTTCGAGGCGGCCCTGCTGGAGATCTGGCAGGAGGTGCTCGGCGTCCCCGTCGGACCGGACGACAACTTCTTCGACCTCGGCGGCAACTCGCTGCTGGCCATGCGCGTCGGCGCGGCCCTGCGCCGACGCGGCGGCGCCACGGTCTCCATGCGCGACCTGTACATGTTCCCGACGATCCGTCAGCTGGCCGCCGTCCGCGCGGGGTGAACCGCACACCCGCGAGCACGAGGCGTCCCGTTCCGAAAGATGGAAGACACGATGGCTGAAACGCTCCTGCCCGATCTCTTTCAGCTGCAGGTGGCGCGCACCCCGCACGCCACCGCCGTCCGCTCCGGCGGGCAGGAGCTGAGCTACACCGAACTGAACACCCGGGCGAACCGGCTGGCGCACCACCTGATCGCCCGCGGCATCGGCCCGGAACACCTGGTCGGGGTGCGGCTGCCCCGGTCGGCCGACCTGGTCGTGGCGCTGCTCGGCGTCCTCAAGTCCGGCGCCGCCTACGTCCCCATGGACAGCGAATTCCCCGCGGAGCGGGTCGCGTTCATCGTCGAGGACACCGGACTGTCCCTGATGCTGGGGGAGAGCGCCGCACCCGCCATGCCCGGCGGCGCCCCGGAGACGGTGACGATCGCGGCGGCACTCGACGCGGCCGAGGCGGTCGGCCTCCCGGACCACGACCCGACGACGGCCGACCGGACCGCGCCGCTCACCGCCGCCAACCTGGCCTACGTCATCTACACCTCCGGATCCACCGGCCGCCCCAAGGGCGTCACCGTGCAGCACGACACCCTCATGCGCTACCTGGACTTCGCCTGCGCGGCGTACCCGGGACTGGCCGACGGGGCGCTGCTGCACTCCCCGGTGGCCTTCGACCTCACCGTCACCACCCTGTACGGGCCGCTGCTCCTGGGCGGCGGCCTGCGGGTCGCGGCGCTGGACCGCGAACCGGACGCGGACACGACCGCCGACCGGCCGGGCTTCGTCAAGGCGACCCCGGCGCACCTGCCGCTGCTGACCGCGCTGCCGGGTTCCCTCTCGCCCGCCCGGGAACTGGTGGTGGGCGGCGAGATGCTGATCGGCGACGTCGTCGAGCAGTGGCGCAGCACCCACCCCGGCGCCGCGGTGATCAACGAGTACGGTCCCACGGAGGCGACCGTCGGCTGCTGCACGTTCCGGATCGGGCCGGACGACGAGATCGCCCCGGGCGCCACCCCCATCGGCGTACCGACCCCGGGCACCACCCTGTACGTGCTGGACGAGCGGCTCGAACCCGTGGGCTCCGGGACGGCCGGCGAGCTGTACATCGCCGGTGACCAGGTCGCGCGCGGCTACCTCAACCGGCCCGGCCTCACCGCGGAACGGTTCGTGGCCGACCCCTTCGGCGGCGGCCGGATGTACCGCACCGGCGACGTGGCCAGGAAGCGCCCCGACGGCGTGCTTGAGTACCTGGGACGCACCGACGACCAGGTGAAGATCAGCGGCTACCGGATCGAGCTCGGCGAGGTCAACTCGGTGGTCGGCGCGCAGCCGGGGGTGCGCCGGGCCGCCGTCGTCGCGCGCGAGGACCGGGCCGGCGACCGGTACCTGGCCGGTTACGTCGTGCCCGAGGACGGGGCGACCGTGATCCCGGCCGAACTGCGCGCCGCCCTCTCGGAGACGCTCCCCGCCTACATGGTGCCCGCGCGGATCATGGTGCTCGACGCACTCCCGCTGACCACGAACGGGAAGCTCGACCAGGCCGCGCTCCCCGAACCGCCGGTGGCGGAGCAGGCGCCGGGCGCCGAGCCGGGGACCGTGGCCGAGAAGGAGATGTGCGCCCTGTTCGCCGAGACCCTCGACGTGCCCGCGGTCTACCTCGACGACGACTTCTTCGGCCGGGGCGGCAACAGCCTGCGGGCCGTCCGCCTCGCGGGCCGGGCCCGCAGGGCGGGCTGGAGCTTCGGCCTGCGCGACGTGCTGGAGCTGCGCACCCCGCGCGCCCTGGCCGCCGAGCCCCGGGACACCGGGGCCACCACCGACGGAGCGGCCTCATGAGCGTGGACCGCGTGGTGATCGTCGGCGCCTCGGTCGCCGGCACCCGGGTCGCGACGGGCCTGCGGGAAGCCGGGTACACCGGGTCGATCACGTTCGTCGACCCGGACCCCGACGCACCCTACGACCGGCCCCCGCTGTCCAAGCAGATCCTCTCCGGCGACTGGACCCCCGACCGCGCGTCGCTGGGGGACTTCGCCCGGTGGGACGCGGACCGGCACGTCGCCGCAGCCGTCGCCCTGGACCCGGAGCGCCGCCTGCTGCGGCTGGACTCCGGCGCCGAACTCCCCTACGACAGGCTGGTGCTGGCCTGCGGCGCCGCCCCGCGCACCCTGCCCGGCATGCCGCGCCCGGGGGTGCACGTGCTGCGCACCCTGGCCGACTCCCACCGGCTGCGGGCCGACCTGGACCGCATCGCGGACGGGCGCCTGGTGATCGTCGGCGGCGGCTTCATCGGCGCGGAGGTGGCCTCCACCGCCCGCGCGCGGGGCATCGACGTGACCCTCGTCGAGACGCAGCCCGCACCGCTGTCCGGGCTGCTCGGCGAGGAGGTGGCCGCCGAACTGGCCCAACTGCACACGGACAACGGCGTGCGGCTGCGGTGCGGTGTCGCGGTGGCCGGGCTGCCCGGCGAGCGGGAGGTGACGGGGGTGGCGCTCACCGACGGCTCCGTGCTGCCCGCGGACGCCGTCGTCGTGGGCATCGGTGTGCGCCCCGCGACGGACTGGCTGGCCGGCTCGGGCATCCCGCTGGACGAGGACGGCGGTGTGTTGTGCGACGAGCACTGCGCCGTGGACGCCGACCGCACGGTGTACGCGATCGGCGACGTGGCCCGGTGCCGTGACCCGCTCCGGGACTGGCACCTGCGCGTCGAGCACTGGACCGACGCGGTGGAACAGGCGGACGTCGCCGTGCACAACATCCTCGAACCGGTGCCGAGGGCCCACCGGCCCGAGTTCTTCGTCTGGTCCGACCAGTACGGCGGCAAGGTCACACTGCTCGGCCGCCCGGACCCCGGCTGCGAGGTCACCGTGGTGCGTGCCGAGGGCCCGCGCCGGCGGTTCGCCGTCGCCTACCACCACGGCTCCCGGCTGTCCGCCGCACTGACGGTGAACTGGCCGAAGGCCCTGATGGCGGCCCGGCGTTCGCTGGGTGCGGCGGACGGTGGCGAAGACGTCGTCGCCGCCTGGAAAATTCTGTAATCGCAGCTTGCTGAAAGGGACCTGTCGGCCCACCACGGTCTCCGGCACGATCGGATCAGCGCCGACGACAGCCGGAGACTGAATCGCACGACCAGTCACCCGCCGATCGCCTCCGGTGCTGGATCCGTGCCTCTTCGCAGGAGGTGCGCCCACATCCTCCCGATGCGGGCGCGTCGCTTCCGAATGCGTGAACCAGCCGCAGGCGAAAGGCCGTTCGGCCGCAAAGCAAGGTTGTCAACGTCTGCGGGCGAACGCCGGGTCCTGAATCCCGCGCCGGCAGCTTCCTCGATTCCCCGTGTGCTTCCCATTCCCTCGGAAGGGCTTTCCGGTGTTCCGAAACAGCGATGTCGAGCCGCTCGTGCTCCGACGGCGAGGCGTACCCGCGCAAGCGGGCCACCGCGCACTGCTGTTGCACGGCCTCGGCAGCAGCGAGAGCTGCTGGGACCCCTTCATCGCGCACCGGCCCCCGGGACTCGACCTGTGGACGGCCGGTCTGCCGTGGCGGGCCGGCGGCCCGTACGCGGTGCCCGAGCGGGAGGAGAAGCACTGGATCGGGGAAGCGATCGCCCGGGTCCCGGGGGACATCGACGTGGTGGTCGCGCACTCCTACGCGACGCTCCTGCTGCTCACGCTGCTCGCCGACACGGCGGCCGGGGGCAAGGACCCGCGCGAGGAGTTCGGCATCCGCGCCGTGCTGCTGGTGTCGCCGTTCTTCCGGCGCAGCCCCGGGGAGTTCACCTGGGCCGAGCTGCCGGGGACGCTCGACGCGATGCGGCGCAGCGCGGAGGAGAACATCCAGCTGATGTCCCGCAGCGGCCTGGACCCCGACGTGCGGGCCGGCATGGCCGACCTGGCGTGCACCAGGCTCGGCCCCCACTGGGCGGTCCGGTACCTCGACGCCTACCTGCGCACCCCCTTCCTGGCCGTCGACCGGGTCGATCTGCCCGTGCACATCGTCGTCGGCGGCCACGACACGATCGCGCCGCCGGCCGAGAGCGAGGCCCTGGCCGGCGAGCTCGGCCACGTCTCGGTCGAACGGATCGAAGACTGCGGGCACTCACCGATGGCCGAGAGGCCGGAGCGGTTCTCGCTCGCTGTCCAGCAATTCCTCGCCACCCTGCCCGCCGGTCACACCCGGCGGCGGTCAACTGAGTACGGGAGCACACGATGACCACCCTGTCCGACGTCGCGCTCAAGAAGCTGCTGAACGAACCGAGCTCGGTGACTCTCCGCCCGCCCTACGAGGGCGGCAACATCAACACCGCCATCGGCTTCAAGTGCGTCAACTACCTTCTCGAGGCCGCCGTCCTCGACCACTTCCGCGCCGTCGACCTGGGCGCCACCGAGCTGTTCCTGGTGCACGGCGTCAACTTCGACGTGGTGCAGCTCGACACCCGTCTGCACACGGTGCTCATGCTCGACGACGACGTGCTGCTGGAAGTCACGCCGAAGACGAAGGACACCGACGCCGCGATGGTCTTCGCGGTGACCGCGACCGTCCAGCGCGACGGTGCGCCGAAGAAGGCCGTCAGCTCCAAGATCCGGGTCCTGCTGCGCCGTGACACCAACGTCGACGGCCCGGCCCCGCTGCCCGCGGAGCTGGAGCGCTTCGTCGTCGACCGGATCGCCACCGCGGAGCCCACCGCGCTGACCGCCACCGCCACCGACGACTTCGCCGGTGCCGTCCACCGCGGTGAGAACACCGACACCGACCCGGTCCTGGCCGAGATCATCGGCGACGAGAACGCGGTCGGCTGGAAGTGGAAGGTTCCGTACTACTACTGCCACTTCACCGAGCGCATGCAGATGTCGGGCTACCTGCGCCAGATGGAGGAGGCGAAGCACCTCTTCGTCGCCTCGCGCGGCATCAGCATCAAGCGGATGCTCGACGAGCGCGGCTGGATCCCCGTCGTGACGCAGTGCAAGCTGCAGTTCACCGACGAGACGGTCATGGAGGAGAACCTCTACACCGTCTACACCGTGGAGTCCGTCTTCAAGGACATGCTCTACACCTCCCGCGTCGACTTCTACGTCGTGCGGGACGGCGCGCTCGTCCAGACCGCCACCGGCTCGATCACCCACGGCTACTGCCACAAGGAGTCGCCGGAGGCCGAGTGGCAGATGACCGTCTTCGACGACGAGGTCCTGCGCGCCCTGCGCGGCGAGTGACCCACGACGACCACAGTCCCGGAGGACCGATGGCCAAGCCCAAGCGCCGGCCGCGCTGGTACTTCTCCCTGCGCAGCCCGTATTCCTGGTTCGCCTACCGCGACCTGATGAACTCCCACCCCGAGGTGCTCGACAGCATCGACTGGCTGCCGTTCTGGGAGCCGGACGAGGAGACCTCGAAGCTGCTGGCGGAGGAGGGGGTCACCCTTCCGATCGTCGCCATGAGCAGGGCGAAGAACTTCTACATCCTGCAGGACACGCGCAGGCTCGCCACGGACCGCGGCCTGGCGGAGATCACCTGGCCCATCGACCGTGAGCCGTGCTGGGAGGTGGCCCACCTCGCGTGGATCGCCGCCGAGGACGAGGGCCGCGGCAAGGACTTCGTGGCCGCCGCGTACCGCGCCCGCTGGCAGGAGGGCAAGAACATCTCCGAGCCCGAGGTGATCGCGCAGATCGCGACCGAGCTCGGCCTGGACGCCCAGCGCCTGTCCACCGCCACCCAGGACGCGGAACTGCGCAAGCGGGGTGCGGCCCTGCTCGCCGAGTCGGCCCACGACGGCCTGTTCGGTGTGCCGTTCTTCATCAACGGCAGGGACAAGTACTGGGGACTGGACCGGGTGGCCCCCTTCGTCCGCGCCGTGCTCGGTACCGAGCAGGTCGCCGCTCCGGCCGTCGAGGCGCCGGACCCCGCCACCCACGCGGACCTGCTGCCGCTCGGCGGCGACCAGGGTCACGCCGGCGGCTGCGGCTGAGACCGGCCGGTGGCCGCGGCACGGAACGCGGCCACCGGCCCCGCCCAACAACCGAACGAACACTGCGGCAAGCGACGAGGAGACCACTGTGGACAGCAACCCCGACGGCACCGGGCACGGCGCCGTGCGACGCCCGGCCGGCGGCAGCCACTGGGACGCCGTAGTGGTCGGCGCCGGGCTGGGCGGACTGACCACCGCCGCCTACCTGGCCACCGCGGGCCACCGGGTCCTGGTACTGGAACAGTTCTCGGTGGTGGGCGGCAACAGCCACGTCTTCCGCAGGCGCCGCAGCTACGAGTTCGACGTCGGCGTCCACTACCTCGGCGACTGCGCGCCTGGCGGTGTCATCCCGTCCGTCCTGGGCGGGGTCGGGCTCGGCGACCGGATCGACTTCCTGGAGATGGACCAGAACGGGTTCGACCTGATCCGGGTCCCCGGGGTGTCGGTGGACATGCCGGCCGGCTGGTCGGAGTACCAGCGCCGGCTGATCGCCGCCATGCCGGGCGAGGCCGAGGGCCTGCGTACCTTCACCGACATCTGCGCGGCCGTCGGCGACGAGCAGCGCACCGCCCTGTTCGAGGCCCACCGGTGGTCCCCGCAGGACATCGCGGACAGCACCGTCTCCGTACGGGAGTGGGGCAGGCGGACCCTGGACGACCTGTTCAACCACTGCGGGTTGTCGCCGCAGGCCCGTACCGTGCTCGCGGCACAGGCCCCGAACTACGGGCTGACCCCGCGTCAGGCCACCGTCGCACGGCACACCAGCGTCACCGACCACTACCTGCGCGGGGCCTACTACCCGGCCGGTGGCGGTCAGACGCTCGCGGCCGGCCTGGTCGAGGTCATCGAGGCGCACGGCGGCCAGATCCGGACCCGCAGCCGGGTGCGGCGCATCCTGGTGGAGGACCGCAAGGTCACCGGCGTCGGCCTGGACGGCGGGGAGACGATCACCACCGACCTGGTGGTGTCCAACGCGGACTACCGCCGCACGGTGCTCGACCTGGTCGGCGCCGAGCACTTCTCGAAGCCGCTCGCGAACCGCACCAGGAACGCACGGATGGGCATGCCGTGGCTGGTGCTCTACCTCGGTCTCGACATCGATCTCAGGGACCGGCCGAACGCCAACCTGTGGTGGTACGACACCGACGACATCGACGGCTACTTCGACCGGGCGCGCGCCGGTGACGTCGATGAAGTGCCCTTCCTCTTCTGCTCGTTCGCCTCGCTCAAGGACCCGGGCAACAGCACCCTGTGCCCGCCCGGCCACGCCAACCTCCAGGTCATGACGCTGTGCCCGCCCGACTACGAGTGGTGGGGCGTCGGCGACGGACCGGAGGGCGGCGGCTCCTACCGGCGCAACGCGCAGTACCTGCGCCGCAAGCAGGAGCTGACCGAGGCCACCCTGCGTGCCGCGGAGAAGGCCATCGGCCCGCTGCGCGAGCACATCACCCACTTGGAGGCGGCGACCCCGCTGACCCATGAGCGGTACACCCTGTCGTCCGGCGGTACCCCGTTCGGCATGGCGGAGTGGGGCGGAACCGCCCGTCCCGGCACGGCGACCCACATCGCCGGGCTGCATGTGGTCGGCGCCAGTACGCAGGCGGGCAACGGTGTCGCGGGCGTCATGCTCGGCGGCATCTCGTGCGCCTCCCAGATTCTCGACCAGCCGCTGCTGGCCCGTGCCCGTGAGGGAGCGGTGTTCGGAGACCCGGACCTGCTTCCCGACCGGCCGGACGACTGGGACCCGAGGGAGATCTGCCGGGGGCTTTCCCGGCGGACGCGCTCGGGCGCCCCGGCAGCGGCCCGGGACCTGGCCGGCACGTCCGGCTGACAACGGGCGGTCCGCCGGTCGTACCGACGGTCCGCCGAGCACCAACCGATGAACGCACGACCCATACGACGAACAGAGAGTGATTCACATGACCGCCACCATCACCGCTGAGAACCAGGCCCGCATCAAGGAGATCGTCTGCGACATCCTCGAGCTCGAGGAGGACGAGGTGACCGACGCCGGTCTCTTCAAGGAGGAGTACGGCGCCGACTCGCTCCGGGCCATCGAGATCCTCGCGGGCCTCGAGAAGGAGTTCAAGGTCACGATCGACCAGTCCGAGCTGGAGCGGATGGTCAACCTCGACGGTGTCTACGCCGTCGTCCAGGAGTCCATCAACGCCAAGTAGGCGGGCCCCCGGCCGGAATCGGGCAGACGGAGAGCCAGCGGTACGCCGCCGGCTCTCCGTCCCGGCCCGGTCCGCCGGCGCCGGTCCCCGACCCCTTTCCGTGGTGAACCACGCCGTACTGAGGGAGATTGATGTCCGAGAGCCTTTCCGACGCGATGCACGACGACGCGGCGTCCCGGGTCGTACTGACCGGGTTCGGCGTGTTCTCCAGCATCGGCGTGGGCGCCGATGAATTCGCCGAGGGCCTGCGCGCCGGTCGCAGCGGTGCGAAGCCGATCACGGTGTTCGACACCGAGGGTTTCGCGCACGCCAACGGGTGCGAGATCACCGGATCCGAGCCGGAGCGCTGGATCCACAACCTGCCCGTCGAGACACTGGGCCGGGCGACGCAGTTCTCGGTCGCCGCGGCCCGGATGGCCGTCGAGGCCGCCGGTGTCGACCTCGACGCGCTGCGCACCAAGCGCGGCATGATTTCCATCGGCACCACCGACGGGGAGTCCTACGACCTCGACCAGCTGGTCGAGACCGAGGTCAACTCCGGCCCCGAGGCCATGGAGCCGCTCGCCGCCCGACGGGTGTCGCCGAACCGGCTGTCCATCGCGGCCGCCCAGGAACTCGGGCTGTCCAACGTCGACGCGGTGACCATCGCCACCGCCTGCTCGGCCGGCAACTACGCGATCGGCCAGGGCTTCGACGCCATCCGTTCCGGCGCGGTCGACTACGCGCTCTGCGGCGGCGCCGACGCGATGTGCCGCAAGACCTTCACCGGCTTCTACCGGCTCGGCACCATCGCCCCCGACGTGTGCCGCCCGTTCGACTCCGAGCGCAAGGGCATCCTGACCGGTGAGGGCGCCGGTGTGCTGATGCTGGAGAGCCTGGCCTCCGCGCGGGCCCGCGGGGCGCGCATCTACGCCGAGGTGCTCGGCTACGGGATGAACTGCGACGCGTACCACCAGGTCGCCCCCAACCAGGCGAGCGTCGCCCGGTGCATGGAGATCGCCCTGGAGAACGCCGGTGTGAAGGCGCAGGAGGTCGACCTGATCTCCGCCCACGGCACCGGCACCAAGGCCAACGACGTCACCGAGTCGCGGGCGATCCACGACGTGTACGGCGACACCCCGCCGCGCACCGTCTCGCTGAAGTCGATGCTCGGCCACACGATGGGCGCGGCCAGTGCGCTCGCCGCCATCGCCTGCGCCCTGTCGGCCTACCACGGCTTCATCCCCCCGACCATCAACCACCGCGAGACCGATCCCGAGTGCGAGATCGACTGCGTGCCCAACAAGTCCGTCGAGGCGGACCTGCGCATCGTGCAGAACAACGGGCTCGCCTTCGGCGGCAACAACGCGATCGTGATCCTCGGCAAGTACCAGGACGGTGAGCGGTGAGGCTGCCCATCACCGGAGTCGGCGCGGTCGCGAGCATCGGCCGGGACGCGGACGAGATCTTCGAGAGCCTGTGCGCCGGACGCGGCGGGCTCGGCCCGATGCGCGGCTTCGACCACGACCTGTACAACGGGACGCGGCTGTTCGAGATCGACGACCGTCCGGAGCCGGGCCGGGACCGCACCATGCGGGCGACCGGCTTCCTCCTGGAGGCCGTCGGCCAGGCCGCCGAGGCGGCCGGGCTCGGCGAGGACCTGTCCGACTACCCGGTGCTCGTGGGCACCGGACTGCGCGAGCTGCGGTCGGCCGAACTGTGGTGGCGCGACGGCGTGCCCTTCGGCGCCGAGCAGCTGCACTTCGGCACCGCGCTGCGGGAACGGTTCGGCACGGCCGACACGCACACCTTCTCCAACGCCTGCTCCGCCTCGCTGTACACCCTGGCACTGGGTGCGGACATGCTGGCGCTCGGCGAGGCGGACGCCGTGATCGTCGCGGGCGTCGACTCGATCACCGAGAGCATGTTCGGCCTGGCCGACCGGGTCCAGCCGGAGCCGCCCCCGGCCCTGCGGACGCTGGACGTCAACCGCAAGGGCACGATCCTGGGCGACGGCGCCGCCGCCGTCGTGCTGCGCCGCGAGGACATCCCGTGGTCCGGCGGCCGGCTGTGGGGCAGGCTGCGCGGGGTCGGGATGACCTGCGACGCCAAGCACCCCACCGCTCCCGACCAGGAGCAGGTCGCCGAGGCGATCCGGCAGGCGCACCGGCACGCGGGCACCCGGCCGTCCGACATCGACCTGCTGATGCTGCACGGCACCGGCACCCCGCTCAACGACCTGGTCGAGGCATCCGCCTACGTCGAGGTCTTCGGCGAGGACGCGGGCGTCCCGGTGGTGACCGGCATCAAGCCGATGACCGGACACACCAGCGGCTCGGCCGGTCTGCTGAGTCTCGTGGTCGCCCTGCAGACGATGGCGACGGGCAAGGTCCCGCCGCTGGTCGGGCTGGAGGAGCCGATCGAGCAGGCCGCCGGTCTCCGGCTGGTCCGCGACGAGGAGGCCAAGCACGAGGTCTCGCTCGCACAGGTACACGGATTCGGGTTCGGCGGGATCAACGCCGTGGCGATTGTCGAGGCACCATGAGGATCTTCATCACCGGCGTAGGCGTCGCCCTTCCGGGTGCCGACTCCACGGCGGCACTGGCGGCGGCCCGGCAGCCGGGGGAACCGGTCGAACCGGCCGCGGTCCTGGGGAAGAAGGGGCTGCGCTACAAGGACCGCGCCACCCAGCTCGGGCTGGTGGCCGGACAGCGGGTACTGACCGACGCGGGACTGCTGAGCGACGGCGAACTGACCACCGACAGCACCCGGGTGGCGGTTCTGGTGAGCTCCAACCTGGGCAACGTGGACACGGTCTGCCGGGTGGCGAGGACCATTGCGGACGAGGGCACCCGCGGGCTGAGCCCGATGGACACCCCGAACGCGTCCAGCAACATCATCGCCTCCGAGATCGCGATCAGGTTCAAGCTGCACGGCCCCAACCTGATGGTGTGCAACGGGCCGACCTCCGGCCTCGACGCGGTGCGCTGGGGCGCGGCCCTGCTGCGCTCGGGCCGTGCCGACCAGGCGGTCGTGGTCGGTGTGGAGCCGGACAACGAGATCGTGCGCGAGCTCGTGGGCGGCCCGGTCGCCGACGGCGGCGCGGCACTGGTGCTGGAGCGCGCCGACGTGGCCGAGGCGCGCGGCGCCACGGTCCACGCGGAGCTCGGCGGCCACACCCGCGGCGCGCGGGTGGCCGACAACTTCGCGCAGCTCGCCGCCGGTGAACCCGACGCCCTCGTCGGCTGGTTCGCCCCGGGCACCGCGGCCGGCTCCCTGCCGTCCGAGCTGTCCGGCCACGATCTCGCCGCGACCTGGGGCGAGTTGTCCGGAGCGCTCGGTGTCGTGCAGTGCGCGGCGGCGATCGGCGGCTTCGGCTCCCGCACCGGGGGACCGGTGTTCCTGGCCGCGGGCGGCGACGACGACGACGGCAGCGCGGCACTGGTGCTGCGCCCCGCCCCGACGGCCTCCGAGCCGGTCGCGGTCTGAGGGCCGGTCGGGCGGCCTTCGATCGGATGGCGGACGCGGCCCGGTGCGTGCGATTCCAAGCCGCCGAGATGTCCTTGTAGCGGAGCTACCAGGGCGTTTCGGCAACGCCGGAAGTGTGCGTGCCAGGGCGTGGCCGCCCGATCAGAGGCCGTCCGACGGGCCCTGAAAGAAACCATCGGCTTCTAGTGCCCCTCCCGGGCGGACCATGCCGGTCACGGCACTAGCACACTGAGCAGGACGGAATGTGACCATGACCCTTTCGGCGAGCGCCTCTGCGACCCTGAACAGGCCGGTGATCACCGCGTGGTCCGCGGTGTCGCCCCACGGCATCGGCAAGGACGAGTTCGTGACCGGCATCCTGGCCGGCAAGGACGCCTCGTCCCGGCTGGACGCCGAGGAGTGGGCCGCCCCGGACAGCCGCGCCTGTCTGGTACCCGGCTTCTCCCTGCGCGAGGTGCTCGGCAAGAAGGGCACCCGGTCGATGGACCGGGTGACCGGACTGGCCGTCACCGCCGTCCGCGACCTGCTGCGGGACTGCGAGGGCCGGCGCAGGGGCGGCGACGAGGAGACCGCCCTGGTGCTGGGCACGACCACGGGCAGCGCGCAGAGCATGATGGACTTCACCCGGGCCTCGCTGGTCGGCGAGCAGCCGTTCTACGTGGACCCGTCGCTGATGCCGAACGCGGTGATGAACTGCGCCGCCGGGCAGTGCGCGATCTGGCACCAGCTGAAGGGGCCGAACACCACCATCGCCGGTGGCCGGATCGCCGGGCTCTCCGCGCTGAGCTACGCGGGCGGGCTGCTCGGTTCCGGCCGCGCCGAGACGGTGCTGTGCGGCGCCGTCGAGGAGTTCTCGAACGCGCGGGCGTGGCTGGACCACCACCGGCGGCGCGAGGACGCGACGGGCACGATGCTCGGCGAGGGCTGCGCCATGTTCATGGTGGAGTCCGCGTCCGTGGCCGGACACGACGGCACGGCCCTGGCCGAGGTGCTGGCCGTGGAGTCCCGGGTGTTCTTCGGCACCGAACTGAGCCCGGTGCTCGACGCCTGCCTCGACGGCGTCCTGAAGCGGAGCGAGGTGGACGCCCAGGACGTGTGGGCGGTCTCGGACTCCGAACTGGCGGGCCGGGTCGGCGAGCAGGAGCGCGAGGTGCTCACCGCCCGCTTCGGCGCGCGGACCCTGGACCGGGCCCCCTCCCTGGCCGGCATCGGGGACACCTCGGGAGCCTCCGCGGCGTTCCAGGTCGGATCCCTGCTGAGCCTCGCCGGACAGGGTGAGGCACCCGCGGGCAGCATCGCCCTCGTCTCCTCGGTGGACGACGACGGCATCGTCGCCTGCGCCGTACTGCGCCTGCTCCCCAACTGACCGAGCAATCCACGGAAGACAGGAAAGAAGAGCATGTCAATCGACGCGGTGGCCCGGCTCGACCGGGAAGAGCTGCGGGCGTTGCTCGCCGAGACCATCGACACCGATGTGACCGAGGTGGGCGACGACACGGACTTCGTGGACGAGCTCGGCGTCGACTCGCTGATGGCCCTGGAGGTCGTCGTGGTGCTCGAGCGGAAGTACGGCATCAAGTTCGCCGAGGACGAGATGCGTTCGGTGCGGACGCTGGGCAGCGCCTACGACGAGGTGCTCCGCAAGCTGCGGGAGCGTTCGTGACCAGTCCGGTCCTGGCCGACCGGCGGGTGGTGCGGGAACCGGGCCCCGACGCGAGCACCGGCAAGTGGTCGGCCCGGTTCTCGGTGGAGATCACCGAGGACGAACCGGTCTTCGCCGGCCACTACCCGAACTCCCCGATCTTCCCCGGCGTGTGCGTGCTGGAGTGCGTGCAGGGCGCCGCGGAGTCCGCACCGCCGCCCGGGGCCGGCCGACTGGAACCGGCCGCGGTGGAGTCCGCCCGGTTCCTGTCCGCGGTCCGCCCCGGCGACGTGCTGGAGATCGACCTGACCTGGGTGCCCCGCGGCACCGACTGGCGCTGCAACGCGAAGGTGGAGACCGCCCGCGGCCAGGCCGCGTCGGTCCGCCTCCGGTACCGGAACGGGGCGACGACATGATCACTTCCGCCGGAATCCGCGCCATGCTGCCGCACCGCTACCCGATGCTGCTGGTCGACCGGGTCCTGTCCACGAGCGACGACGACATCCGCTCGGTCAAGGCCGTCACGCTCAACGAACCGTGGTACGCCCGGCTCGGCGCGCAGCCCTCGGAGGCGGACTTCGCCTACCCGCGGTTCCTGCTGGTCGAGTCCTGGACGCAGACCGCGGGCCTGCTGGCCACCCGGCTGGCCGGCGGACCGGACCCCGACCAGACCATGCTGTTCGGCTCCATGCGGGACGTCGAGTTCCACCGGCAGGTGTTTCCCGGCGAGGTGGTCGAGCACCACGTCCGGCTGCAGCGCGCGGTGAACGACACGGTGATCTTCGAAGGGAGCAGCCGGGTCGGCGACGAACCGGTGCTGACCATCGGCGCGATCACGGTGGCCTTCCGCCGCGAGGAACAGCTCGACCCCGAAAGCGCCGGAGCGGCGTCCGCCTGACCGGCAGTCAACCAGGAGAAATGCCATGACAGAGAAGCGAGTGCCGGTAGCCCTGGTGAGCGGGGGATCGCGAGGCATCGGCCGGGCCGTCGTACTGCGGCTCGCGGCCGACGGATACGACGTCAGTTTCTGCTACCAGTCCAACGAGCAGGCCGCGCTGGAGCTGGAGAAGGAGGCGGGCGAACTCGGCGGACGCGCACTGGCCGTACGGGCCGATGTGACCGACGCCGCCTCGGTCAAGGACTGGGTCGCCCGGACGGAGTCCGACCTCGGCCCCATCGACGTGGCGGTCTGCTCCGCGGGCATCACCCGCGACAACCCGCTGCTGCTCATGTCCGACGAGGACTGGCACAACGTCCTGGACACCAACCTCGACGGTGTCTACCACGTCTGCCGCTCGGTGATCTTCGAGATGATGAAGCGCAAGTCCGGCACCATCATCAACGTGTCCTCCGTCGCCGGGGTTCACGGCAACGCGACGCAGTCCAACTACTCCGCGTCCAAGGCGGGGATCATCGGGTTCTCCAAGGCGCTCGCCAAGGAGGTCGGCCGGTACAACATCCGGGCCAACGTGGTGGCACCGGGGTTCATCGAGACCGACATGACGGCCGAGCTCTCCGACAAGGTCAAGAAGGACGCGGCGAAGCAGATCGCGCTGCGCCGTTTCGGCCGGGCGGAGGAGGTCGCCGACCTCGTCGCCTACCTGGCGAGCGACCGGGCCGGCTACATCACCGGCTCGGTGTTCCAGATCGACGGCGGCATCACCATCTGAGTGGCGGCGCCCCGCGCGGAAACGGATCCGCGCGGGGCGCCGAGCCTCTCCGCCGTGGCGCCCGACGGCTCCGCCGCCCCGTTCCACTGCCGCTTTGACCTGCCCGGACGGCGGTTTCCGCAGAAGTCCCCACCGACGTGTCGGACGAGGGTTTTCCGCAACCTGCAGCGCGCCGGTACCGACGGTCGCGCACTTTTACTATGGCCACCCGGCGCCGGTGGCCAGTTCGAGCCCGCAACCGAACCGGGGCCTGCCACCGGGCCACGGGAGACAGCAACGGAGGCCAATCACGTGGCCAAGCCCATGATTGAGGCAATCGACGTAAAAAGGTCGTTCGGTGACGTCGCGGCACTGGGCGGGGTGAGCCTCTCGGTCCCCGAGGGTTCGATCCACGGCCTGCTCGGCCACAACGGGGCCGGCAAGACCACCCTGGTGCACATCCTGTCCACACTGCTGCCGCCGTCCAGCGGTGTCGCGCGGATCTGCGGGTTCGACGTGGTCGCCGACCCGAAGGAAGTCCGCCGCTGCATCGGACTGACCGGCCAGTTCGCCTCCGTCGACGAGCAGCTCAACGGACGGGAGAACCTGGCGCTGGTCGCACGGCTGCTCGGCGCGAACCGGCGTCAGGCGCTGTCCCACGCCGATGAACTCCTGGAGATGTTCGAGCTGACGGACGCGGCGAAGCGTCCCGTGCTCCAGTACTCGGGCGGCATGCGCAGGCGGCTGGACATCGCGGCCAGCCTCGTCGGCGGCCCCCGGGTGATCTTCCTCGACGAGCCGACCACCGGACTGGACCCGAACTCCCGGATCGGCGTGTGGGAGACCATCGAGCGCCTGGCCAAGGACGGCACGACCGTGCTGCTCACCACCCAGTACCTCGAAGAGGCCGACCGGCTCTGCGAGCAGATCACCGTGCTGTCCAAGGGAAGCGTGATCGCGGAGGGCAGCCCCACCGGACTCAAGGCCGAGGTCGGCCAGCGGATGGTGACCGTGACCCTGACGTCGCAGTCCGACGTCCGCACCGCGGTGAAGACCCTGGAGGCCACCGGCATCCGGGCGACGCCGCAGGAGTCGGGGACGGCGGTGACCGCCCCCGTGGCCGCCTCCGCCGATCTCGCGGTCGTCGTGCGCACCCTGAGCGACGCCGACGTCGAGATCGCCGAACTCGCTTTCTCCGAGCCGACCCTGGACGACGTCTACCTGACGCTGACCCACGAGGCCACCAGGAAGCCGGTGCCCGCGTGACCGTCCCGATCACCCTCACCGAAGAAGGAGCGTCCCGATGACGGTCATCGACGCCGAGACAACCCCCCGACCGAAGGCGCCCACCCGGGGGAACGTGGCCGAACAGTGGGGCGGCAGCAGTCTGCTCACCCAGACCATCGCGCTCACCGGCCGTTCCATACGGCCGTACCTGCAGCCCGGTGTGCTCATCGTGACGTTCATCGAGCCGCTGGTCATGCTGCTGATGTTCGGCGGTGTGCTGAAGGTGCTCGGCGAGTCGGAGGCGCCCCAGAACGGCCTCTCCTACATCGCCGGCCTGGCCCCCGCGATCATGATGATCACCTCGGTCGCCGCGGGTGCCCAGGCGGGCAACGGTCTCATCAACGACCTGCGCAACGACGTGATCACCCGGTTCCACACGATGCCGATCTCCCGGTTCAGCGTGCTGCTGGCCAGGAGCCTCGCGGACGCCGCGCGGGCTCTCTACCAGCTGATCGCCGTCGCCGTGCTGGCCGCGCTGATCTTCGACTTCGACCCGCCCGGCGGCATCCTCGGCACGGCCGGATCGATCTTCCTGAGCCTGTTCGTCGGCTGGTCCATGAGCTGGATCTTCATCGCGCTGGCCGCCGTGCTGCGCAACGGCGACGTGCTCCGCATGATCACCACGCTGTGCACCTTCCCGCTGCTGTTCGCCTCCAACGCGTTCGTCGACCCGAAGTCGATGCCGGTCTGGCTGCGGGTGGTCGCCGAGGCCAACCCGATCTCCTACGCCAATGACGCGATGCGCGGCATGGTGGCCGGGCAGACCTCGCTCACGGAACTGCTCACCACCGTGGGTGTCTCCTGCGTCCTGGTGGCGGTCTGCGCCCCGATCGCGAACCGCTCCTTCCGGGTGCTGTGACGTCCGGCCGCGGAGACTTACGACCGGTTCTCCCCGGCCCCGGCCGGGAGGCGACTCACCTCGCCTCCCGGCCGATTCGCGTGTTCACCCCCGGCCCCGGGTGATCGAGAAGACCACCCGGAGCACCAGGATGCAGCTGATCACCAGCATGTTGTAGCCGATCAGCTGGCTGAGGGAGACGGAGCCGATGATCGTCGGTTTGCTGTCGATGCTCAGCAGCACGGCACCGACCAGCGCGATGATGCCGCCGATGAACGACAGCAGCACGTCGTGGACGAGGCCGCGCAGGAAGCGCCGGTCGCGTTCGTCCGCGAGCAGCCGTATCTGCACGCCCAGCCGGCCGCCCTCCAGGGCGCTGCTGATCCGGTCCACCCGCCGGGGCAGCCGGCGCATCACGGACGTGAGCGAGATCGCCTCCTCCATCAGGGAGGCCTTGATCCGTCCGTAGCTCATCTGGTCCTGGACCCGGGCGGCGGCGAACGCACGCGCCTGCGCGACGATGTCGAAGTCCGGCACCAGCCGCTCGACGGTCCCCTCCACGGTGGCCAGCGCCCGGAAGGTCGCCGCGATCTCCGGCGGGACGGTCAGGTCGTGCCGGGCGACGAGCAGGAACAGCTCGGAGAAGATCTCCCGGTTCGGCTTTCCGCCGGCGCCCAGGTGCCGTGCCATGAACCTCCCCAACGACCGCTCCAGCAGGCGCTCGTCGATCTGCTCCGGGCGGTCGACGACCTCCAGCAGCGCGTCGCTGAGCGCCGTCGGGTCGTTGCGGTGGATGGCCAGCAGCAGGTCGCGCAGCGCGGAGCGCATCGTCCGGTCCAGCCGGCCGACCGAGCCGAAGTCGAGCAGGCCCAGCTCGCCGTTGCTCAGCAGCAGTACGTTGCCCGGGTGCGGGTCGGCGTGGAACACGCCGCCGAGCATGATCTGTTCGAGGACGCACTCCATCAACTGCTTCGCGAGCGCCGCGCCGTCCAGGTCGCGTTCGGCCAGCGCGTCGCCGATGGAGGTGAGCGGGACCCCGTCCAGCCACTCCAGGGTCAGTACCCGGCCGGTGCTGTACTCCTCGTACACCTGCGGCATCCGCAGGGCGCTGGTGGCGCCCGATTCCGCGGCACCCGTGGCGATGGCGGTCATGTTGCGGGCCTCGGTCCGGAAGTCCAGCTCCTCGTGGAGCGAGACGGCGAACCCGTTGATCAGGTCGCACAGGCCGAGGCTCTGCGCCCAGCTCGTGTGCTCCTCCAGCTTGCGGCCGATCCGGAGCAGTATGTCCAGGTCGCGTTCGACGACGAGTTCGGCGCCGGGGCGCTGGACCTTCACCGCGATCTCCAGGCCCCCCGCCAGCCGGGCCCGGTGCACCTGGGCCATCGACCCCGCGGCCAGCGGCTCCCGGTCGAAGTCGGCGAAGACCTTCTCCGGGTCGATGTCCAGCTCCTGGACCAGCACTTCCCGTACCCGCTCCCACGGTTCGGCCGTCGCCTGGTGGTGGAGCCTGGAGAACTCCTCGATGTACTCGGTGGGGAGGAGGTCGTAACGGGTGGACAGCATCTGACCCAGCTTCACGAACGTCGCGCCGGCCTCCTCCAGCGCCATCCGCAACTGCCGTGCGGAGTGCCGTCGGCCCTCGACGCTTCCCTTCGCCCCGGCCCGGGCGAGGCCGCGCAGGGACGGTGAGAGGCCGTTGCGCATGGCTATGGCGCTGAGTTCCGCGTAACGCCGGGTACGCGCCACCCGGCGGCGCATCATGCCGGGCAGCCGGACGATGTCGGACAGCACGCTGCTGGGCAGCAGGACCTCGGAGACGGCGAGGAACAGCATGGTGACCAGGACGCCGCAGCCCACCTGCACGGAGGTCATCGCCGGCCGATGGCTGCTCGGCCCCATGACCGCGATGATCTGCATCGTCGCCAGAACGCCGACGGTTCCCCCGATCGCGGCCCGGATCTTGCCGATTCTTATGCCGAGCAAGCGCTTTGCGCCCATGGAGAGGCCGACCAGCGTGAACACGAAGAGGATCGGTATGAGGAACAGGAACGCTGTGTGCTGCATGGGCTGTGCCTTCCCGGACCGGAGTCCGCGTGCGGGTACGGGGTCCTTGCGCCGACAGCGGGCCGGGGCCGCCGGGTTCCGCCGGTGCGCAGTGCTCCTGGCTGTCGGTCATTGTCCGCGGCGCCGGCCCCCGTTCGCCGACCGGCCCGGGGGAAGGCCGCGGTCGCGGACGGAGCGGCGTCCTCCGCAAGAACGTGCAAGCCGCGTTGTGCGGGAGTCCGGCCGGTGCCACATTCTGTTGTGTCGTCTCCCTGGGGCGGGCCGCGCCCGAAGCGGCGCCGGTTTCGTGGCGGCCCCGGCCGTCCGCGGGCCGCAACGGGCGGGAGGAAGAACTATGTCACTTCCGGTCGCCGCGGTCTGCGTTCGGCGACCGGCCCGCGGGAGGGGACGGCACGGGCGGGACACGGTCCGGCGCCGGGGCGGGGAGGGCCGGACGGGCGGTGGGGGCGGCCCGGCGTCCGAAGAAGGACGCGAGAAGGCAAGAACCGGCCAGGAGGCGGCGGGAAGAGGGGGATTGCGGCACCTTGTCCGCAATGACGTCCGCCCTTCCGGGAAGGCAGGAAACGTCCCCCGGGCAGATGGCCTGTTGTTCCGCCTACCCGGCCATGAGGTCGGAGAAACTTCTGCGGGCATGGCACCAAGCTGTCGAAACCGGCCCGTGGGCACGGTGACCCCCCTGGGCGCGGCCTAAGTTGACCACGACAGAGCGGACGGAGGTTCGTCCGCCAGCGGAAAACTGCCGAGAGGTCGATGTGGCGGACACGGGGATCGGTTTGGACGCGCGCGCGGAGCTTCTCTACCGGAGACTGCTCCAGCGGGGGACATGGCGGACGCAGGAACTGGCGCAGGCCCTGGAGTGGCCGGCGGACCAGGTGATGCAGACGCTGGACGCACTGAGGACCGAGGGGCTCGCCAGCGTCACGGGGGAGGAGGGGGACACCTTCCGCGCCGTCGAGCCGTGCATAGCCCTGCCGGCCCTGCTGGCCTCCCGGATGCGCGAGGGCCGTACGCCGCAGCCCTGCCCGGTCCGGATCGGCAGGTTCATCGCCCTGCACGAGCAGTCGGAGCGGCTCGGGGACGCCACCGGCCCGGGTGAGAACCGGAACGACGTGTCCGTCACGATCGAGCGCCTGGTCGCCAAGGTCGAGCGCGAGGTCATGTTCCTCGTGCCCGCCTACAGCGAGGGCGGGTTCGAGTTCTCCCGCCCCGTCGTGGACATGGTGCTGCGGCGCGGGGCGCGGTTCCGGTCCGTGTGGGCGTCCTCGGTGCTCCAGACCCCGGCCGCCATGGCGCACGCCCAGTGGCTGACGCAGGAGGGCGCGGCGCTGCGCTCGGTGGGCACGGTGCCGCCGCGCGCGATGATCCTGGACAACGCTGTCGCCGTGGTCGTCGACGAGACCGAAGGGGTCCGCGTCGTGCGGTCCCCCGCGGAGCTGGAGCGGCTGTGCGCCGTCGCCGAGCGGTTCTGGGACCGCGGGGCGACCGTCCGGCAGACGGGCCGGCAGCCCGTGGCCGCGACGCGCAGGCCCCGGTCGGAGGTCGTGCTGCGGCTGTTGGCCGAGGGCTTCACCGACGACGCGATCGCCCGCCGTCTGGGGTGCAGCGTCCGCACCGTGCGCAATGACGTCGCGTCCGCCATGACGGCACTTGACGCGCGTAGCAGGTTCCAGGCCGGGGCCCGCGCCATGCAGGTCGGCCTCATCTGAACGACCGGTGTCCCGCCCCGGGAACGCGCCCCCGGCCGGAGGCCGCCGACGGAATCCTCGGACGTTCCGTCGCCCGTCCCCGGCCGGTCCCCCCGGGCGGGACGCCGGTGGGTTCCGCGGGTGCGCGACGGTGCGGGAACGCGCCGCCGCGCACCCGCGGTCACTCCTTTCCCCGCACGGACGGGCGGTCGCCCCCGTGCCCTTTTCCATGCCCGCCCGCGTGCTCCCGCACCTGCGGCCGCGTCCTTCCGGCTCCGTCGAGAGGCCGCCCTCCGCCCCGGTTCGGTGTCTCTTTGTGTAATTACGTATCCGTTGAGTGAAGGTCAGGCGTAGGCTCGGGCATATGCGTACTGCGGATTCCTGGGGATCTTTGGAGACGTGCATGCCGTTCGAGGGAGGGGCACGATGCTGGGGAGGGGCGCGATGAGCGACAGCGGTGCGACGCTCCCGTGGTCGGTGATACGGCAGGACGACAACGGCAACCGCTACCGCGTCGGCAGGTATGCCACACAGGGCGAGGCCCAGGAGATGGCCGACAAGCTCGATGCGCACGGACACAAGCAGCTCTACTGGGTGGAGCGGGTGGGCTGAGGGCTGCGCCGCGGAGCGCCGGTGGGGTGCGGGACGGGCGCCGCGCGCCGGGGCCCTCCGTCGGCCCCGTCTCCCGCGCCCCGGCCGTGCGGTGTGCCCCGTTAAGGTCCTGTCCGCCAGGTAATGCATGAGCGAAGGCGGAGAGATGTCGGGCCTGATCGACACGGTGGCATGGGTGCGGGTGGAGAACGGCAGGATCCTCTGCGCGCGTTCGCGGGGGAAGGACGTCTTCTACATCCCCGGCGGGAAGCGGGAGGGGCGGGAGACCGACCTGGAGACCCTGCTCCGCGAGGTCGAGGAGGAGCTGGCCGTGGCCATCCTGCCGGCCACGGTGTCGCACCTGGGGACGTACGAGGCGCAGGCGCACGGCCATCCGGACGGTGTGGTGGTGCGCATGAGCTGTTACCTCGGCGACTACCGCGGAACGCTGGCCGTCAGCAACGAGATCGAGGAGATGGCCTGGTTCTCCTACGCCGACCGGCCGCTCGTCCCGCCGGTCGACCAACTGCTCTTCGACGACCTGAAGGCGTCGGGCACGCTGGTCTGAGCCGTCCCGGCCCGTCGTCGCCGGCGTGGACCGGACCGCTCCGGTCCACGCCCTCCCGGCGGTTCCCCGTGAATCCGGGTACCGGCCGCATATTGATTGCGTAAGCCGTATCGATCTCCGGCGGCCCCGGAAGGCGCGGCCGGATGAATTCTTTGAATGCAGATTCATTATTCTCGGTGCGGTGCGGAGAAGCACTGGACCAATCCTCCCCGGCAACGATGACGGCAGTCGTCGCCGGGGTGTTCTTTTGCCGTACTCCCGTGGAACACGGTATTGCGTAGACCGTTATGCGGGTGCCGGTCCCCGGTGGGCCGTGCCATTGGTCAAGACCTGGAAAAGCGACCGGACTTGAGCATAAGTTGAGCTTTGTTCATTGGTTGTGATCCGAGGAAATTGAAAACGAAACTGCTGACGGACGGTGAAGGCGCACGGTCATGGGGACGCGTGAAGGTACCGCCACGGTTGCCACCCACTCCCCGGGCGTGGCGAGGTCGCTCAGGGTCCAGGTCCCCGGGGTGCCCGCGACGCCCGCCGTCACCGTCGCGGGGCCGGGGACGTCGGGGCGGGTCTCGACGGTGGTCAGATCGCCCGTGATGCCGGTTCCGACGGCCTTCAGCACCGCCTCCTTCCGGGTCCAGCAGCGCAGGAAGGCCCGGTGGCGCGCCCGGCCCGGCGGGAAGGCGCGGACGTGGCGCCGTTCGGCGGGGGTGAGGGCGATCCGCCCCAGCTCCTCGGTGTCCATCTCCCGTACGCCCTCCACGTCGACCCCCACCGGCACCCGGGCGATCGCGAACAGGCAATAGCCCTCGGAGTGCGAGAGGCTGATCCGGAAGGGGGTTTTCGGGTGGTCGATGACCGGTGGGCCGTGATGGTGGCTGCCGCATTCCGGGCAAGTCGCGCGCCCAAACCTGATGTCGTGCGGACTGACCTGAAGTAGTCGGGACAATATGCCCCGGGCGCCCGCGCGGCCGGCGGCGAACTGGGCGGCCTGGAGGGGGTGGGTGATATGGCTCAGACGCTCGCGTTCGGCGGCGTCGAGCAGGGCGAGGGCGTCGGGATCGGGCCACTTGTCCGCAACACGCCACCCGTGCACGAGGACTTCGGACATGGTGGGGGCGGGGGGCTCGTTCACGGAGCGAGCCTAGGTCGTGCATCGGTCCTGTGAGGGAACGGTGGCCTCTATGGGACAGTTGTGAATCCGGTGTGTAGTCGCCCGGAAGCGTACCGCAGCGTAAGCGGAATGCAGGTCACTCGGTTTCCGGTTCCGGATGCAGCTTGATGACATTTTCGGGGGGCGGGGCCGTGGGGCGGCCGGGGAAGGGCGATGGTGCGGACCCTTTCGGTCCGCTTGGACCGGACCGCCGTTGACTGGTTCGCGCTCGGCGATCTAATGTCGAGTCAAGTTGATCGTGGCGTATATGTGTTGCTCGGGTTTGCGTTAATTGGCTTCTGATTCAACCTTATTCGGGTTGAAGACTCTTCCTCGGAGCGGATTAAAATCTGGCGAGGTCAACTGTCATCCCGGGACAGCGCAGTAGGGGACGGGTGGCCGAAAAATGAGTACGGTGGCGGATGCTCCGGAGGGACTGGAACGCGCGGATAATGTCGAGCGGGCACTCCTGCAGGCCCGCGCCCTGATCGAGTCCTCGGTATCCCTGCACCGTCAGAGGCCCGGTGGCGCCTCGCTGGTGGTGCGGGCCGACGACCGGTCGATCGGCGAGGCGATCAGGCAGCTGATGGCGGGGGCGCGCTACTCGGCCCACGTGGCGGTGACGGGGGGCCGGGCCCATTCAATCGCCGTCTGCTCCGCGCTCGCGGCCTCCGTCGCGGACCTGCCGCCGACGGGCCGGGGCGGCCGGAGCCGGCTCGCCGTACGGCTGCTGGCGGCGGGCGGCACGCTGCACATGTCGCCGAACTTCTGCGACGCGTTCGGAGAGACGAATCTCGAGATCCGCATCACGAAGGGCGAGTTGCGCGAGGCGCTGATCATCGACGGGCGCACCGCCCTCGTGCAGTCGGGTACCGAGACGGGGGCCAGGCACGCCGCGATCATCACCGATCCGGCGGCCGTCGGCGCGCTCGACCTGCTCTTCGCCGGGACGTGGACGAGCGCCCGCCCGCTCGCCGACGAACTCCGCCTGGACCGCAGCCTGCGCACCACTCTCGCGCGCCGGATCCTGGAGAAGCTCCGCGAGGGACACACCGACGATGTGGCCGCACGCGAGATAGATGTGTCGTTGCGCACGTACCGTCGACACGTCGCGGAGATCATGCGCGAACTCGGGGCGAACTCCCGCTTCCAGGCGGGAGTGCGTGCCGTGGAACTGGGGCTGCTGGAACGGTGCTGAAGCACCGCGTGATGCAGTGACTCCTGAATGCTGAATTCATCGGGGGCAACGGGGATGAGCAGGACATCAGAGGCATGGCCGATACGGGCTGCAGACGGGACGAGGGAGGATGAACGGGGCGAAGCGGTAAGAGGGCATTCCGTACCGGGGCAAGGGGGCCCCGAGGCGCGACCGGGCAGGGTCCCGGGGAGCGAGCCGCACGCCGACGCCATAGAACGGGCCCTGCTGGAGGTCCGGGCGATGATCGAGATGACGGTGGAGCAGCACCGGGACCGCGTTTCGTGGGACCAGCTGATCACCGCCGTGGACGACAACAAGGAAGCGGTGGTCGCGGAGGCGCGCAAACTGGTGCGCCAGTCGCGCACGAACATCGACGTGGTACTGGCCGCGGGGCCGAGCTGCGGCGCGGAGTCCAAACGCGCGCTGCACGAACTGCTCCACGCGGTACCGGACACGATCCGGATCCGGCTGCTGTGCACCTCGACGATGATCGACGAGGACTTCGTCCGGGCCCAACGCGCCCGGGAACAGCCCGCCGAGGTCCGGGTGGCGCGGGTACCGCCCCTCCAGGGGCTCATCGTCGACGGGACGGTCGGGCTGGTCGCGGCCGAGTCGCCCACCGGCCGCAGAGCTTCGCTCATCCGTGTCCCCGACGTCATCCGTACGCTCAACACCCTCTATGAGGGAATCTGGCGCAACGCCGTTCCCGCCGACGGGCACATAGCCTTCGGGGACCATTCGCGCGCCGAACTCGCGCGGCAGATCCTGGGAGCGCTGCGGGCCGGCGTGACCGACGAGGTGGCCGCGCGCGAACTCACGGTCTCCGTGCGCACCTACCGCCGGTACGTCGCCGAGATCATGACGCTGCTCGGTGCCAGCTCCCGCTTCCAGGCCGGGGTGCGGGCGGCGGAGCTGGGGTTACTGGGCTCCATCGACACGCCCTAGTCGCTCCTCCCGGGCGAGCGTCGCCGATCACGGCACCGGTGCCCCTCCCGGGGCGGACGACACCGGTCACGGCCCGGAACCCGACCGCATGCGCGGCGCGTGCCCTTCGGCGCGTGTCGCGCATGCGGTCGGTCGTCCCGGCTCCGCACACCCGCGGGTGCCGGACGCGTCCGCGCGCAAGCGACGCGCGGTGAAACGTATGTGCTGGCAGCTTCCTGTAGTTCCCGTTGTCGGGGCGGAACCCCGGCATTAGAACAGGCTTGTTGATTCGGATCCGCCCCATGCCGCGGACCGTTTGATGTACCGCCGACGCGAGGTGCGAAGAAGGATGAAGTTCGGCATCGACAGTGGATGGTTCCGCAGATACGAAGCGGTGACCCCACGCAGGCGGGTGCTGATCCTGCCGCACGCGGGAGGTTCCGCCGCGTACTTCCGCCTCTGGGGACAGAAGTTCGGCCAGGACACCGAGGTGCTCGTGGCCAACTATCCCGGGCGCCACGTCCGGGCCTCCGAACCCTTCATGCTCCGGATGGAGGAACTGGCGGACGCGGTCACCGAGGCCCTGCTGCCGTTCCTGGGCCTGCCGCTGTCGATCTTCGGCCACAGCATGGGCGCCTCGCTGGCCTACGAGGTGGCGCTCCGGCTGGAGGCACGGCACTCGGTGCGCCTGGAGGGACTCCACGTGTCGAGCCGGAAGGCACCGCACCGCCTCGTTCCCGGAACGCTGTACCGGGAGGGCGACGACGCGCTGGTCGCCGAGATCCAGCGGCTCGGCGGCCTGGAGGGGGTGTCGCTGGACGATCCGGCGCTGCGCGCCCTGGTGCTGCCCGCGATCCGCGCCGACTTCACGATCGTGGGCACCTACGGGCCGCGGAGCGCCGTCCCGGTGAGCTGCCCGGTCCGCGGCTACGTCGGCGACCGGGACCCCGCGGTCACCGAAACCGACATGTCGGCCTGGGCCGACGTCGCGCCCCGAGGCTATGCCCAACAGGTCTTCCCCGGCGGGCACTTCTACCTCGCCGAGCAGCGTGACGCGCTGATCCGGGCCGTCAGCGGATCTCCGGCCGGTGCACGGTGACCATGTACCTCTCCCCGTCGTCCCCGCCTCCCGCCCCGATGTCGCCACTGGACCACGACAGCGGTGTCGCCGTCCTGGACAAGGCGTCGCTGCTGCTGAGCGTGTTGGAGGACGGCCCCGCCTCGGTGCCGCGGATCGTGCGGCTCACCGGGCTGACCCGGCCCACCGCGTACCGGCTGGCACTGGCGCTGCAACGGCTGCGGCTGGTGACACGTGATGGCCGGGGCCGCTTCCTGCTGGGGCCCCGGCTGAGGGAGATGGCGGTCGTGGAGCACGGTGACCGCATGCTGTCGCTGGCCGGTTCCGTGCTGATGGGGCTGCGCGACCGTACCGGGGCCAGCGCCCGGCTCTACCGCCGGTGCGACGACCGCCTGCTGTGCGTGGCGGCCGTGGACTCCCTGACGATGCCGGTGGACACGGTGCCGGTGGGCACGGCCTTCCCGATGCGCTCCGGATCGGTCGCCCAGGTGCTGCTCGCCTGGGAGGACCCGGACGTGCTGTACCGGGGGCTGGTGGGCGCCCGCTTCACCGCCACGGTGCTCGCCGGGGTGCGCCGGCGGGGCTGGGCACAGAGCTTCGGGGAACGGGGCCGGGGCTCCGCCGAGCTGACGGCCCCGGTGCGCGGACCGGGCGGCCGGGTCGTCGCCGCGCTCTGCCTGTCCGGCCCGGTCGGGCTGATCACCGACGAGCCGGCCCGGGAGTACGGCAGCGCGGTCATGGACGCGGCACTGCGCCTCGGCGAGGCGTCGGACACGTGAGATCCCTGCCTCCTGAGGGCGGGCGGTCTGCTGAATGACACGCGGACAAGGCACCGGATCCGAGCTGGAGTTCAGGATCCTGGGCCCGACCGAGATGTGGGCGTCGGGGGTGCGCATCCCGCTGACCGCCGCCAAGCAGCGCACGGTCCTCGCCGCTCTCCTCATCTCGCCCGGCCGGTACGCCTCCGACCTGTGGCTCAGCGAACTGCTGTGGGACGCCGCCCCGCCCGCCACCCGGTCGGCCCAGCTCTACACGTACATCTCGCGGCTGCGCCGGATCTGCGGGCCCGAACTGCGGCTGGCACGCAAGCACCGGGGCTACCACCTGGCGCTCGGCGACGCCTGGTTCGACTGGGACGTGTTCCGGCAACTCGCCGAGCAGGGCCGCGACGACCTGCAGAACAACCGCTACGCGGAGGCGTCCGCCTGCCTGGGAACGGCACTGGAGCTGTGGAACGGGCCCGCCCTGTCGGACGTGACCGAGTTCCTGGCCCGCGCCGAGCTCCCCGCCCTGGAGGAGTCCCGGCTGGCCGTGGTCGAGAACCGCATCGAGGCCGAGCTCGAACTGGGGCGGCACAGCCGGGCGCTGCCCGAACTGACCCGGCTGGTGGTGGAGCACCCCACCCGGGAGTCGCTGCGCGGGCACCTGATGACCGCCCTGTACCGCTGCGGCCGGCAGATGGACGCGCTGCGGGTGTACGAGCAGGGCCGTCAGGTCCTCCAGCAGGAGCTGGGGGTGGACCCGGGGCCCGCGCTGCGCGAACTGCACCGGGCGGTGCTGCTGGAGGAGCTGGCCGCGCCCGCCGCCGCCGAGGCGCTCACGGTCGCCAGCAACACGGCACCGAGCCCCTGGACCGGACTGGTGCCGGCCATGCTGCCGATGGACACCACCGACTTCGTCGGGCACGGCGCCGAACTGGCCGAGGTGCTGGAGGGGTTGCGCGGCTCCGGCGGCTCCCACCGCGGTGTCGTGCTGGTCGGCGCGGCCGGGGCCGGGAAGTCCGCCCTGGCCGTGCGCGCCGGGCACGTCTGCCGGGACGACTTCCGGCAGGGGCAGCTCTACATCGACCTGCGCCGGGAGGACGGCAGCGCCAAGAACCCGCTGGACGTGCTCGGTTCGTTCCTGCGGGCGCTGATCCCGGTACGCGGCGACCTGCCCGACACCCTGGACGAGCGGGCCCAGCTGTACCGCAGCGTGCTGGCGCGGCGCCGGGTCCTGGTCGTGCTCGACAACGCGGTGGACGACCGCCAGGTGCGCCCGCTGCTGGCCAGCGGCGAGAGCTGCCGGATGCTGATCACCAGCCGCAGCGCGATGGCCTCGCTGGAGGGGGTGCGGGCGGTGCCGGTCGGCCGGCTCGACGACGCGGCGGCCCGGCAGCTGATCGTGTCGGTCGTCGGCGCGGCCCGGCTCGACGCCGAACCCGAGGCGACCGGGCGCCTGGTGGAGCTGTGCGACGGCCTGCCCCTGGCCCTGCGGATCTGCGCGGCCCGGCTCGCGGCCCGGCCGCAGTGGCCCGTGGCCCGGCTGGTGGCCCGGCTGGACCCGGGGCAGGGGGGCCACGACGAGTGGTCCGAGGGCAGTCTCGACCTGCGGGCCGCGCTGCGGACGAGTGTCCTCCAGCTCGAACCGAGCCTGCGCCCGGTGCTGCGCGCCCTGGCCGGCGCCGAACCCGGTTTCTTCACCGCGGAGCAGGCGGCGAAACGGCTGCGGTGGTCCGAGGAGCGGACGCGGACGGCCCTGGACGCGCTGGCGGAGGCGTGGCTGCTGGAGATCGACGCCGGGCAGGGACCGGCCGATTCCTGCGAGTACCGTTGCTCCCCACTGGTCAGACTGCTCGCCCGCTGAGCGGCGGCCGGGAGCACCGGGACACCGCCGCCCCCGCGGCGCCCCGCGCCCGAAACGGCGTGCCGAATCCGTCAGGAATCACGAGCAGCCCCTTGAGCGCCGGGCGGGCCGGGGATGTGGACCCGTCCGGCGCTCGAAGGGCACGGCTTCGGCCAGGGGCTTTCGTCCGGATCATGCCGGGGCACGTGCGCCCGCCGGGGGATTACGGGACAGCCCCCTGGCCCTCGCCCTTGGGCGGCAGGGCGCTGTGCATGCCGTCGATGAACGCGGCGAGCAGGCTGGCCCAGCGCATGCCCTGGTCGTCGGCGAGGGAACGGTCGCCCAGAACCGTGGCGCGCTCGGCGAGCCACGGCTCCAGACAGGAGGTGTTCACCGCCCTTGCGTACATCTGCGCGTCGGCCCAGTCCGGGTCCTCCCGCCGAGGCCGGGCCAGGCTTTCCCCCTCGGCCACCATCGTCGGATCCGGTGCCGTGTCATGACTCATGGTCCCCTCCTTCTCGGGCCGGTTCCCCCGCAAGGTCGGGGACAAGGATTGGCGAGATATCTATCCCTCCTCTATATTCCTGGCCCCTGAATCGCACGGAGTGATCACCCAGTGGTCGCCTCGCAGCTTCCTGTAGGAGGCGTTGCCGTGTTCGGCCGGTCCGGGTTCGATGCCTGTCGGGTGAAGCGCCTTCCCCACGCGCCGGAACCTCACCCACCGGTGGCCGCCCCTTCCGAGAGCCACCGGGGCACGGGGGTCCGGAGCCGTTTCGGCCGGTCCGGGCCCTCCGGCCGAACCGTCCCGCGGTGCCCCGCCCGGCGCCGGTCCGGAGCACTCACCGGCCGGGACGCACCAGCCGGTGCTCGTACGCGAAGATCACCACGTGCACCCGGTCGCGCAGGCCGAGCTTCGAGAGCAGTCGGCCGACATGGGTCTTCACCGTCCCCTCGGAGAGGAACAGTTCCTTCGCGATGGCCGCGTTGGAGGCGCCGCGGGTGATCAGCAGCAGCACCTCGCGCTCCCGCTCGGTGAGCGCGGCCAGCGGATCGGGGCCGGACACCGGAACCGGCAGGTCCGGCGCCACCTCGGCCAGCAGCCGCCGGGTGGTGGTCGGCGAGATCACCGCGTCGCCGCGGTGCACGGTACGGATCGCGGACAGCAGGTCCTCGGCGGGCGCGTCCTTGACCAGGAAACCGCTGGCCCCGGCCCGCAGCGCGGCGAAGGCGTGCTCGTCGACGTCGAACGTGGTCAGCACGAGGACCTTCGGCGGATCGGGCCTGCGCAGCAGCCGCCGGGTCGCCTCCACCCCGTCCATCCGGGGCATCCGCACGTCCATCAGCACGACGTCGGCGGCGGTGACCTCCAGCAGTTCCAGGGCCTGCGCACCGTCCCCCGCCTCGCCGACGACCGTCATGTCGTCCTGCGCCTCGACCACCATGACGAACCCGGCCCGCACCATCGCCTGGTCGTCGACGAAGAACACCCGGATCGTCATGCCCTCTCCCGTTCCTCACCGGTGGTCACGGCCCGGCGCGGCAGCAGGGCGCTGACCAGGAAGCCGCCTCCGGGCGCCGCGCCCGTGGTGACGGAACCGCCGGCGACGGCCATCCGCTCCCGCATCCCGACCAGCCCGTGCCCCGCCCCGTCACCGGGCCGGGGGCCGCTTCCGTCGTCACGCACCTCGATCTCCACCCGGTCGTCCGACCAGTGGAACCGTATACGGCAACGGGCCCCGGCCCCGGCGTGCTTGAGGGTGTTCGTCAGGGCCTCCTGCACCAGCCGGTACGCGGCCAGCTCGGCGGCCGGGGTGAGCCGGCCGGGCGTGCCGGTCCCGGCGAAGTCGACGGACAGCCCCGACTCCCGTACGCGGTCCAGCAGTTCGGGCAGCCGGGAGAGGTCGGGCTGCGGGCCGAGACCGTCGCCGCCGCCGTCGCCCCCGCGCAGCACGCCCAGCAGCCCGCGCATGTCCGTGAGCGCCTGACGTCCCGCCTCCTCGACGGTGCGCAGCACCTCCGCGGCGCGTTCCGGCCGGGCGCGTGCCGCGTACCGGCCGCCCTGCGCCTGGCTGACGATGACGGAGAGGGAGTGCGCGACGAGGTCGTGCATCTCCCGGGCGATCCTGGCGCGTTCGTCCAGTGCGGCCCGGCGGGCCCGCTCCTCGCGCTCGGCCTCCGCGCGGGCCGCGCGGTGCTCCAGCTCGCCGACGTACGCCAGTTGGACACGGCGGAACAGACCGAGGCTGAAGGCCACCAGCACGATCGCCAGCAGGAAACCGGCCAGGAACGCCGGCGGCAGCTGCACCCGTGCGGACAGGGCGGCCCGCAGCGCGACCGTGCCCGACCCCGCCACGCCCACCACCAGCGCCGTGCCGGGGGCCCGCCGGCCGCCGTGCGCGCAGTACGCGAACAGCGACAGCGGGAAGGCGAGCAGCGAGGGCAGCAGCGGGAGATCCCCGGGCAGCACGGCGACCTGCACCGCGCAGGCCAGGCTCGTCACCACGAAGGACCCGGTGGGCGCGGAGCGCCGCCACGCCCCCGCCGCGTGGCCGACGACCACCGCGGGGGCGAGCAGCGGCGCCCACGCGCCCGGCAGCGCCAGCCACAGCAGCAGCAGCGTCCAGCCGCCGACCGGAACGGCGACGGCCAGGGCGAGCAGTACGTCCGGACGGGCCGGGGGCGTCATTCGCCGCACAGCCGGCACACGGCCCGGGTACGGCGCCCGTACGCGAGGGTGGCGCCGAGCAGCGCGAGCCCGAACAGGGCCCAGCCGCCGTACACCGCCAGGATCACCCAGGAGTTCGCGCTGCCGGAGTCGAAGGGCAGGTCCGGGCCGCCGAGCAGGTGGTTGACCGAGGCGAACACCGGGATCAGGCCCTGGAGCAGCAGGGCCGCCGACAGGCCCCAGCCGCAGAAGAGCAGCAGCCTGCGGGGCACCCTGCGACCGGCCAGGAACGGCACCCAGGACGGGTGGACGAGCCCCCACGAACTCACCAGGGCCAGGGACAGCACCCCGCCCCCGACCAGCAGCATGGTCTCCATGACCGGGAATCCCTCGGTGTATCGGCCGGGACGGCCGATGCCGCCCCCCGCCCACCAGTAATACTTCACGCCCGGGTAGACGAAGGCCAGTCCGAACGCGGTGTACCCGAGCCGGCCCGCCGGCCGGTCCCGCTCGCCGGGGCGCAGCCCGCACAGATCGCAGCCCTCCCCGGTGCGGCGCCGGAGGGCGAGGGTGGAGCGGGCCAGCAGCAGCGTCGCGGTGAAGGCCGCGGCACGGGTGAGGAAGCCCGGCCAGTCCACGGTCGCGAAGTCACCGGCGGGAATCCCGGTGACCCGGAAGAACGCGCGGAACACGTCGAAGACGATGCCGACGGCCGACCACAGCAGCAGGACACAGGCGGCCCGGCCGAGGGACAGCAGCACCGGACGGGCGGCCCGGCCGGGCAGCTCCGCCGTGGCGGCGAGTGCCACGACGAGGCCGGTCGCCGCACCCGCCCAGGCGGCCCACGGCGGCACGATCCCCAGCGAGCCGATGTAGTCCGCCGCGCCCGGCAGATGCGGCTCCGCGGTCTTCGCCGCGAGCACTCCCGCAGTCGCAGCGGCAGCCGCCGTCGGCACCGGCCACCGCCGGGTGCGCCGGAGGGCGGCACCGGCGGGAGCCGCCCCCTCGGCGGGTGGAACGACGCCCTCGGGCATCTCGGACTCCTCTCCGTTCCCCGCGTGCGCCGTGGCCGGACCCCGCGGCGCACGCGGTCGTGAACCACCCTGGCGGCCGCGCCCCCGCCACCGCGTCCGTCCCGGGTCCTGCGCGGATGAGACCTTCGGCCGACGGGCGGCCGACGGACGGTCGGCCGGGGTCGGAAGTGGCAGCAAGCTGCCGTGGATCGATGGTGCGGGTGTGCATGCCGTCCGACGGCGGAGGTATTTGGCAGGAAGATGCCATCAGGAGGGTCGAGGGCCCATCGGTGTTGCCGGGTTCCGAAGCGAAACCGGATGCTCGAACGATGAACTCGCACATTTATGCGCCCCGAACCGCCGACGCCCGCCAGGTGGATGCGGTGAGGGCATGACCGCCACGGTGCCGCCCGGATCCGAGCTGCTCGGCCACATGGCCCTCGGAGAACCGGAGTTCGAGACCAGGATCACCGAGTCACTGATCGCCACCGAGAAGCGGCTGCTGGACTGCGTGTCCAGCGCCCCCGATCCGCGGGTCGCCGCGCTCACGGCCCATCTCGCCGCGGCGGGCGGCAAGCGGCTGCGGCCGTTGCTGGTGCTGCTCGGCGCCGAGTTCGGCGAGTCGTTCCGCGACGGGGTCACCGAGGCCGCCGTCATCGCCGAAATCGTCCACATCTCCTCGCTCTACCACGACGACGTGATGGACGGGGCGACGATGCGGCACGGCGTCCAGAGCGTCAACGCGCGCTGGGGCGAACGGCTCGCGGTGGCCGGCGGGAACTGGCTGCTCGCCCGTGCGGCCCGGCTCGCCTCCGGCCTGGGGCCGGAGGTCGTGCGCTTCAACGCGGAGGTCGCGAGCCTGCTGGTCGCGGGCCAGCTGGGGGAGTTGATGGGACCGGGGCCGGACGAGGACCCCGTCGCGCACTTCTTCCAGGTGACCGAGGGCAAGACCGCCGCACTGTTCTCCATGGCCACGGCGATCGGCGCACTCCAGGCCGGGGCCCCGGACCGGTACTGCCGGGCCCTCACGGAATACGGCAAGCAGCTCGGCGTCGCCTTCCAGATATCCGACGACCTGCTCGACCTGGACGCCCCCGCCGCGCGCACCGGCAAGGAGCAGGGCAAGGACCTGATGGCGGGCGTGCCGAGCCTGCCGGTGCTCCTCGCCCGGCAGGACACGAGCCCGGAAGGAGCCGAACTGCGGGAGCTGCTGGCGGACGGTCCGGTCGAGGGGGCCGGGGCCAGACGGCGCGCGCTGGAACTCTTCCGGGCCTCGCCCGCGCCCGCGCGGGCGCGGGACCTGCTGCACGGGCGGCTGGACGCGGCACGGGCCGAGCTGGCCCTGCTGCCGCAGTGTCCGGCCCGTCGCGCGCTCGACGCGCTGTGCGGCTACGTGGCCCTGCGCACCGGCTGAGGGCCCGTCGGGTGGCCTCCGGACGGGGCGGTCCGGCGGACCTGCGGGCCGCCCCGCCGGACCGTCGGACGGCCGCGGGGCGGCGCGGGTCTCCCCGGGGCCGTTCGTCGGCGCGTTCCCGCCCGCCACGTCCACCCCGCGTGCGCCGGAGTGCGACGGTGCGCCCGGGGTGATCGGGGTTGGGTGCGACGGCAGGGCGTACGGGGGCGCCGGGCAGGTGGTTGACCGAGGCAAGCACCATCTCGGCGGCGCGTGCCGGGCGGTCGTGCGCCCCCGCCCCGGTGTCCCCCCGTTCGTGCGCGCGGTCATACACCCGTACGCCCCACGTGTCGATGCCGACGATAGTTCACCCCGATTATCGGGTATGTGCTGATTAGTCCTCGCAGGCGAGGCGTTCTTCTTTGCTGGTCTTGGGAAGTGATCGGCGTGATCGACACCGCAGGCGACAGCGCCGAGTGGACCTTCCCGGCTGTGCCGGGCGCCGTTCGATCCGCGCGGCACGCGGTTCACGAGGCACTGAGCGCCTGGGGGCTCGACGCCGGTGTCGCCGATGTGACGGTTCTGCTGGTCAGCGAGTTGGTGACCAACTCCATGCGGTATACATCGGGTCCCATCGGCGTACGGTTGCTGAGGCCGGACCCCGACGGCGGCGGGCCCGCCGCCCGGCCCGGACTGCTGGTGGAGGTCTCCGATCCGCTTCCGGATCCGCCCACCGAACGCGCGGCGGGACCCGACGACGAGGGCGGCAGGGGGCTGCAGCTCGTGGCCTGTACGGCGCGGCGCTGGGGGACCAGACAGGGAAAGACTGGCAAGACGGTGTGGTTCGAGCTGGCCCTGCCTGGTTAGGAGTGGGGTGGGACGCACAGCGATCACGGAGGTCCGAAGGAACCTGGACGAAAGGGACTGAGACCGTGCTGTGATCGTGAACGCCGTGTCGGAAGAGGCCGTAGTGCTGAATACTGCGGGCAGGACCGGTCCGGTGTGTGAGCTGGAGGGGACGGTCGCGTGAGCGAAATACCTGGGACGGCGGGCGATGTCATGTGGCAGACAAGCCCGCCCGGCTCGATCTACGACTACATCAGAGTCGCCTCCTTCTCGATCGGCCCCGACGGCCTGATCGAGCAGTGGAGCCGCCGGGCAGCCGGCCTCTTCGGCATTTCCGCGGACAAGGCCGTGGGCATGGACCCGGTCGAGGCGTTCCTGCCCGACGGTCTGCACGGCGACGGCCGGCGCCGGATCGACGAGATCCTCGACGGCCGGGAATGGACGGGCCTCGTCCCCTTCCGGATGCCGGACGAGGACACCGTGCACGGCCTCGCCGAGATCTATGTGATGCCGAGCGAGACGGAACACGGGGAACGGGCCGCGATCTGCATCGTCGTGGACGTCCGGGCCCTGCGCCGCATCGAGACCGACCTCGCCGCCTCACAGGCCATATTCGGCCAGTCACCCTTCGGCTTCGTGCTGTTCGGCACCGACCTCACGGTGATCCGGGCCAACCAGCGCTTCGCCACCGTCTTCGGCGGCCGGGCCGACGACCACCGCGGCCGCACCGTCGAGGACTACCTCTCCCGCCCCGAGGCCGACCGGCTCACCGCCAGCCTCGAACGCGTACTGGAGACCGGCACCTCCGTCACCGACCTCCAGCTCGTCGGCACCGCCCCCGGCGAACCCGGCAGCCGGTACTGGTCCGTGAACCTCTACCGGGTGCACAGCGGTTCCGGCCGCCCCGCCGGCATCGCCGGGCTGGCCACCGACGTCACCCGCAGGCACATCGCCGCCCGCGAGGCCGCCAGCGCCCGCCGCAACCTCGCCCTGCTCAACGAGGCCAGCGCCCGCATCGGCAACTCCCTCGACCTGGAGACCACCGCCCGCGAACTCCTCGACGTCGCCGTGCCCGGCTTCTGCGACCTCGCCTCCGTCGACCTGTACCAGGGGATGCTGACCGGCGACGACGCCCCGCCCGGCAGCTGGGACTCGCTCCGTCAGGAATCCGTCGGCGGCTCCGCGGAGCTGCGCCGGGTCGCCCTGGCCAGCGCGGTGTCGGACGCCCTGCCGGAGACCGACGCCGCCGACGGGCCCGCGCTCGGCGCCGTGCACCGCTTCTCGTTCAACTCGCCCTGCGCCATCGCCCTGCGCACCGGCCGCGTCGAGGACGTCCCCGGCGACGACCGGGGCTTCGTGCAGTCCACGCTCGCCGTGCCGATGGTCGCCCACGACACGGTGGTCGGCCTGGTGCGGTTCTCCCGCACCAAGGGCAGCGAGCCCTTCGGCGAACGGGACCGCGCACTGGCCACCGAACTCGCCGCCCGCGCCGCGGTCTGCATCGACAACGCCCGCCTCTACCGGCGCGAGCACGAACGCGCGCTGATCCTCCAGCGCAGCCTGCTGCCCCCCGGCGACCCGGTGGCCGCCGGACTCGACATCGCCTGCCGCTACCTCCCCGGGAACACGGCCACCGAGGTGGGCGGCGACTGGTTCGACGTCATCGAACTCCCCGGCCACCGCACCGCCCTCGTCGTCGGCGACGTCATGGGCCGCGGACTGCGGGCCGCCGTGGCGATGGGCGAACTGCGCACCGCCGTACGGACCCTGGCCCTGCTGGACCTGGAACCCGCCGAGGTGCTCTCCGCACTCGACGAGGTCGCCCGCGGACTGGGCACCTCCGGCGGCTCCGGCCCCTCCCGCGGCGGCTCCCAGTGGCCCTCCCGGGCCGCCCACAAGTCCCGCGAGGCGGACCTCTCCGAGGTCTACCTGGCGACCTGCGTGTACGCGGTCTACGACCCGGTCACCCGGCGGTGCACCTTCGCCAACGCCGGTCACCTCCCGCCCGCCGTGGCCGAGCCCGGCCGGCCCGCCGTGCTGCTCGACGTCCCGCCCGGGATGCCGCTCGGCGTCGGCGGCGAACCCTTCGAGGAGGTCGAGGTCGAGCTGGGGGAGGGCGCCCTGCTCGCCCTCTACACCGACGGCCTCGTGGAATCCCGCCACCACCCGCTCGACGAGGGGCTGGACGCCCTGCGCGGAGCGCTCGTGGAACCCGAGCGGCCCGTCGAGGAAATCTGCGACCAAGTGCTGTCCACCCTCGACACCCGGCACGGCGAGGACGACATCGCCCTGCTGGTGGCCCGAGTCCAGGGGCTGCCGGACGACGCGGTCGGCGACTGGGTGCTGCCCCGCGAACCCCGCTCCGTCGGCCGCGCCCGCGAACTGGCCCGGGGCCGGCTCCTCGCCTGGGACCTGGACGAACTGGTCGACACCACCGAACTGCTGGTCAGCGAGCTGGTCACCAACGCCCTGCGGTACGGCGAGGGCGAGATCAGGCTCCGGCTGCTGCGCGACCGCACCCTGGTGTGCGAGGTGTGGGACGCGGGCCTGGTCCAGCCGCGCCGCCGCCGGGCGCGCGACACGGACGAGGGCGGCCGCGGCCTCCAGCTAGTCGGGCTGATGAGCGTGGCCTGGGGCTCGCGGCGGACCCCGCGCGGCAAGACCGTCTGGTTCGAACTGGCCCTGCCCGACGGGGAGCCGCCCGCCGAACTCTCGGTGGAGCAGCTGCTGAGCATGTACTGAGACGGGCGCACCGGGGACGCCGACCGGGACGTCCGTCCGGCCGACCGGTTCGCGGGCGTCGCCCGGGACCGCCCGTCGGGTTGCCTCCGGGCCGCCCTCAGGCCGCCTTCAGCGCGGCGAGCCGGGCCTCGATCTCGGCGCTGTCGCCCAGCGCGTCCAACTGCTCGAACTGGGCGTCCAGGGACGACGCGGCGAGCTCCTGCTTGCCCAGCGCCCTCGCCTCCTCGCGCCGCACCTTGTCCTCGAACCGGCCGAGTTCACCGGCCGGGTCGAGCACGTCGACGCTTCTGACGGCGTCCATCATCCGGTTCTGCGCCTCGGCGGTCTTCGCACGGGCCACCAGCTCGTCCCGCTTGGCCCGCAGCTCCGTCAGCTTGTCCCGCATCCGGTCCAGGCCGGACCTGAGCCGGTCCACGACCTCGGTCTGCGCGGCGATGACCGGTTCCGCCGTCTCCGCCTCCTTCTCCGACCGGAGCTGACGGCCCAGCGCCACCTTGGCCAGGTTGTCGAACCGGTCCGCCTCCGCCCCGGCCCCGGCCGCCCGCAGCTCGTCCGCCTTGCGGCTCGCGGCGAGCGCCTTGCCGCCCCACTCGTGGGCCGCGTCCACGTCCTCCCGGCGGTCCTGCTCCATCAGCCGCAGGTTGCCGATGGTCGTGGCGACCGCCTGCTCGGCCTCCGCGATGTTGGCCGTGTAGTCGCGGATCAGCTGGTCCAGCATCTTCTGCGGGTCCTCGGCCTGGTCGAGCAGCGCGTTGATGTTGGCCCTCGCCAGCTGGGTGACCCGGCCGAGAACGGTCTGCTTGGTCATGCTCTCTCCTCGATGCGTGTATGTGTCGTGGGGTCCGGGCGGGACCGCCCGGACCGTCGGCTCAGAAGCGGCCCCCGCCGCCGCGCCGCTCCCGTGTGCCCCCGCCGCCGAAACTGCCGGGCCCGCCGCCCCCGCCGTACCCCCCGCCCCCGTGTCCGCCACCGCGTCCGCCGCCCAGGAGCCCGCCGAGGATGATCCCGCCGAGCACCGCGCCGCCGATCCCGTCGCCCGCCCCCCGCACACCGCCCGCCGCGCCGCCACCGCCGTACGACCGCACGTCCTGTTCCGCCAGGCTCGACGCCTCCCCGGCCAGCGCGTCCGCCTGCCGGGCCTGTGCCAGCGCCCCCTGCGGATCGCCCGCCCCGGCCAGTTCGAGGGACCGGTCCAGCCTCCGCTGCGCCTCCGCCAGCCGGGTCCTGGCCGGGCTGCCCACCGCACCGCGGTTCGTGGCGACGAAGTCGGCGGCGGCGGCGATCGCCGAACGCGCGGTGAGCGTCGTGCGGTCGAGCAGGGAACGGGCCCGCTCCTCGTCCTTCTCCCGCGCGCGGGCACCGGCCAGCGCCTCGTCGAGCGCCGCGTCCGCCTCCTCCACCCTGCGCAGCGCGTCGAGCGGGTCGTACGGCCCGGCCCGCAGCTCCTCCCGCACCCCGTCGAGCACCGACCGGGCGCGGGCGATCCGGCCCCGCAGGTCACCGGTCGGCACGCCCGCCCCGGTGCCCTCCAGCAGCCCGCCCGCGTCGGCCAGATCGGTCTCCGTACCGGCGAGGGCCCCGGCCAGCCGCCCGTCCGCCTCCGCGAGCTCCCGGCCCCGCCGGTCCACCGCGTCGACGAGGGTGGCCGCCTGGTCCACGGCGCCCTCGGCGGCCCGGATGTACACGGCCGCCGCGGAACCGTCCCCGTCGTCCACCGCCTGCCGGGCCCGGTTGAGCCCGGCCGTGGCGAACAGCAGCCGCTCCTTGGCCTGCTCGACGTCACCGGCGACGGGCGCGGACGCCGACTGCGCGTACCGCCCGCGCATCGCGGTCAGGGCCGCCTCGGCGGTGGAGACGCGTCCGGCGAGCGTGCGGAACGCCTCCTCGACCGAGGCCAGGGCCCCCGGCGCGTCGCGCTCCAGGGCCCGCAGCCGGTCGAAGTCGCCGGACACGTCGTCGAGCCGGGCGCCCGCGTCCGCGCAGCGGCGGACGATCTCGTCCAGCATCCGGCGCCGGGTCGCGTCGTCCTCGGGAATGGCGTCGTCCAACTGCTGACGCAGCCGGAACGCGGCCGTCAGCTCGCCCTTCGCCCATTCGACCGCCGCCGCGAAGGGCGCGGCGGCCTCCTCCCCGAACTGGGCGGTGGCGAAGCCGAGTTCCTCCTCGCTGGTGCGCACCGCGTCGTCGGTCGCCACCAGCGCCTCCTTCGCCCGCGCGTCGAGCCGCTCCAGCGGGACGGGCGGCGGCTGCGGCGGCCCGCCCCGGCCCCAGCCCCGTGCGGCGGGCGTGGTGCGGGTCGCGGCGCGCCGCCTGCGCCGGACGTACGCGTAACCGGCGACCGCCACCACCCCGCCGACCACGACCACCGGCAGGACCAGGCTCTTGGCGTCCCTCCCGGCCGGGCCGCCGGTGCCGGGGTCGGGGTCGCCGGGGGTGGGGGTCGGGGTGGGCACCGCCCGGCCCGTCAGCACCGCCGCGTACCCGTTCGCGGCGCCGATCGCCGCCCCGGCCCAGTCGTTCTCCCGCAGCGCGGGCCCGATCGCCGTGCGCGCCACGTCCCCGAGCTGGTCGTCGGTGAGGCGCGAGCCCTGCTCGACGGTGTACGCGTACCGCCGGTCGTGGGTGGCGACGGCCAGCAGGACGTCGTCCTGGCCGAGGCCGTTGCGGTCGGCCGTCGCGTCGGCCCAGCCCTGCGCGGACCGCCCGGAGAAGTCGCGCACGTAGACGACGAAGAGCTGGACGCGGCGGTCCGCGTACAGCCGGTCGAGTGCCGCCTCCACCTGGTCCCTGCGGTTTCCCAGCGCCCCCACCCGGTCGGTGATCTGCCCGTCCCGGGACAGCGTGACGGGATCGTCGGCGTGCGCGGCGGGCAGTACGGGCAGGGCCAGCCAGCACACCGCCGACAGCACGGCGAGAAGGGCCCGGCCCGTCGGGGAGACCCGGGCGCGGCCCACGAGCGGCATCACCTTTGCGAGGCTATGTCCGCCCCGCACCGCCCGCGACCCGGCGACCGGACCACCGGGGCGCCGCACGGCACGCCCCCGAACCCTTCAGACTGTGACGGCACACCGACACACGAGGGGGAGACGGACGTGCCGACGCGGATGAGGCGGGGGATCGCTGCCGTACGGGAACGGGCGGCCCGGTTCCGTTGGACCTGGCCACGGCGGATCGCGCTGGTCGTGGTCCTGGTGATCGTGGTGCCGGTCCTCGCCGCGGGCACCGCCCTGCGGCTCAACTACACGGGCGACCCCGGCGACGGCACCCGCACCCGGGGCCGCGACGCCATCTGGCTCGGCCACGCCTGGGTCGACGGGCGCAAGGACGACGCCGACCTCGCCGCGTTCGCCGAGCGGATCGCGGGCACCGGCATCAAGGACCTGTACGTCCACGCCGGGCCGCTGGAACACGACGGCACCCTGCCCGCCGGCCGCCACCCCCGGGCCCGGTGGCTGATCGACGCCGTCCACCGCACCCTGCCCGGCATCCGGGTCCAGGCCTGGCTGGGCGACGTACTGGCCACCGAGGGCCCCGACGGGCTGGACCTGGAGCGGGCCGCGTCCCGCACCGCGGTGGTGGCCTCGGCCCGGCAGGTCCTGGACGCCGGATTCGACGGCGTCCACTTCGACCTGGAGCCGCTGCTCTCCGACGACGGCGACTACCTCTCGCTCCTGGACGACCTGCGCGCGCTCACCCGGCCGCGCGGGGCGCAACTGTCGGTCGCCGCCCACCAGATCGACCCGCTGCCGGCGGCGCACAGCGTGAACGGCGCGCTCAGCGGGAGCGAGAAGTGGTGGTCGCAGGAGTTCTTCGGACAGGTCGCGCGCCGGGTCGACCAGATCGCCGTCATGTCGTACGACACCTGGATGCCCCTGGAGGGCCTGTACGGCGGCTACGTCGCCCAGCAGACGGCGCTGGCCCTGGAGGTGACGCCGGAGGACACCGACCTGCTGATGGGGCTGCCCTTCTTCCACGAGGACGACCTCGGGCACCACGAGTCGGCGGAGACGGTCACGGCCGCGGTCCGGGGCACCAGACTGGGCCTGGCGCGCACGGACCGCGGCCGCGAACGGTTCGGGGTCGCCCTCTACGTCGACTTCGCCGCCCGGGACGGGGACTGGGCGGCGTACCGCGAGGACTGGAACTGACCCCGGGACCGGGGGACTTCGGGGCCCCGGGAGCCCGGAGGCCCGGGATCCCGGAACCGGGTCCGTCCGGCGACGGACCCCCGGCGGCGCACCGGGCCGGGGCCGGGCCCCGAGCACTCCGCCCCGCCCCGGTGCGCCGTGTCGGTGGGCGTCCTCGGAGCCTGTCGGGCGGCCGCCCGGTCAGAGGCCACCCGGCAGGCTCTCAGATGGAGAACCGCTCCTTGGCGAGCAGCGGCCGCACCCGCGACCGGAACCCGCCGGTGCGGAACGGGCGCTGCAGCAGACCGGGGCGGAGCGCCTGGGCCAGGGCCGCGGCGATCATGCCCTGGTCGAGGGCGAGCAGGTAGTCGCTGACCCGGCCGGTGTCCACGTTCACGGAGTCCCGGAACCCGTACCCGGGGTGGTAGGCGCCGAAGTCGCGGTCGAGCGCGCGCAGGTTGGCGACCGCCTCGTCGTGGGCGTACGGCAGGGCCAGGAAGGAGGCGTGCGGGGTGACCACGCCGTTGGTGAACGCGGAGGCGGGCGGCAGCGGCGCGCCGTCCTCGGTGTACGTGCGGTCGGTGTTGGAGGCGTAGCCGTCCACCTGCATGCCGAGCGCGTCGACGCCGTACTCCTGATAGCCGCCCTCGGGGACGTTGGCGGGGGAGAAGCCCCAGTACCCGTACTCCGCCTCCGCCAGGCCGTGCTCGATCTGGCCGCGGACGTAGCGGTGGTGGTTCTTCCCCCAGGAGTCCGGCGACCACTCCTGCTCCGGCACGAACAGCGGCACCATCAGCGCCTCGAACATCGACCCGCCCCAGGTGGGCACGATCTTCCGGCCGCGGTGGGTGTAGTGGCCCTGCCAGACGCGGACGCCGTCCATGGCGACGTAGCTGCCGCCGGGGTGCTGCTCCTGGCCGTGCTCGGGGAGCATCGTGCGCAGCAGGTGCCAGTAGTGGTCGGCGGGCAGCGAGCCGTCCGCGATGCCCAGGTAACTGGCCATCCGGGGCTCGGTGTTGAGCGCGCCGTAGTGGTGTCCGGTGGGCTCGCCGGTGTCGGTCCAGAAACCGCCGCGCAGCTGGCCGGGGCCGGCGACGGGGTCGGCGGGGTCGTACGGCGTGTAGTAGTGGGACCAGTCGGCGGTCGCCAGGATGCGGGCGATCCGGGGGCGCAGCGCGGGCGCGGCGTCGGCGGCGATCCGCAGACCGGTGACCAGCCAGGCGTTGTCGACCGAGGAGAGGAACGGGCGCACCGGGTCGCCGCTCCCGGGCCAGTGGGTGATGACCGAACCGTCGTGCGCGTCGTACCAGTTGAGCCAGAAGCCGTGGTGGCGCTCCAGCTTCTCGACGGCCCGTACGGTGTGCTCCAGCCTGCGCCGCATGGTGGCGTCGTCGATCACGCCGAGTCCGGCCGCGGCGACGGTCGACCACAGGCCGCAGCCGATGTTGGTGGGGGAGGTCTGGCGCGACTGCACGGGGCGCGTCCCGCTGACGTCGATCTTGTCGACGGCCAGCCCGAAGTCGGTCGTCATGGCCTCGATCGAGCGGTACGTGTCACGGAACCAGCGCAGCAGCAGCGGTGCGTCCGGGCCGCTCACGGGCCGGGCGGCGGCGCCCGCCGGGGACGCGGTGACGGCCCCGAGCGACAGGGCCGCGGCCCCGGTGCCCGCAGCGGTGAGAAACGTGCGACGGTTCATCTGAATCCCTCGGGGAAGAGTCGCCGGCGCTCCGGCCGGCGGGCGGATTTCGTTCGTCGGTCGTGCTCGCGGGTGCGGGGGCGCCCGGCGCGGGCGCCGCACGTGAACGGGGCTGGACACGGGCGGCGCCGCACGCGGGCGCGGGGCCCGTCCGGTACGTGTGCGGTCCGGACGGGGCCCCGGCGGTACGGGAACCGGCGATCCGTCAGGTGTCACCGGTGCCCGTACGGGCGGGAGCTGTCAGGTAGCTCCCGGTCGGGGGAGCCGGGAGGGCCCGGCGCGTGGAGCCGGAGCGGCTCCGGGACCGGCGTCAGCCGGCGGTGCGCGGCAGCGCGCGGGTGCGGCCCATTTCGCCCAGCCAGGAGGCGGACGGCTTGGGCAGCCGCTCGAAGGTCTCCGGGTTCCAGCCGATCAGGCCGAAGGTGGGCTTGTAGGAGCCCCACTCGTAGTTGTCGAGGGCGCTCCAGGCCAGGTAGCCCTGGACGTTCAGGCCGTCCTCGACGGCGTGGGCGACCTCGTTCAGCGCGCCGGTGTAGTAGTCGATCCGGCGCTGGTCGTCGTCGGTCGCGATGCCGTTCTCGGTCACGATCAGCGCGATGCCGTTGCCGGCCACCTCGGCGGTGTGGCGCAGCGCGTACCCGACGGCGGAGGGGTAGTACTCCCACTGAGTGAGGGTGCGCTCGGCGCCCTCGGGCGTCGGTATCGGGCCCTCGGGGCCGATCTTGGTCCGGGTGTAGGACTGCACGCCGATCCAGTCGTCGCCGCGGGCGGCCTCGATGAAGACGTCCTCGCGGGGGTGACGGTAGGCCGCGGTGACCTCCTCGGCGCCGGGCAGGGCCTGGTAGACCTGGTTGGCGATGGTCCAGCCGACCTTGATGTCGGGGTCGATCGCCCGGACCGCCTTCACGGCCGCGTGGTGCGCGGCGATGACGGCCTCGGTGGTCTCGTCGTCGGGGGTCGGCAGGCCGGCGGGCGGGAAGCTGTTGTCGCCCCGCTTGGCCTGGCCGGCCATCACGGCGATCATGTTCGGCTCGTTGATGGTGCAGACGTACTCGACGCCCTCGGAGATCACCGGCGCGCAGGCCGCGACGTAGCGGGCGAACAGCTCGGTGGCGCCCTCGGCGGTCCAGCCGCCGCGCGCCTCGAACCACTGCGGCACGGTGAAGTGGTGCAGGGTGATCATGGGGCGCAGGCCGCGCTCGATCGCGCCCTCGACCATGCGGCGGTAGTGGGCCAGCTCGGCGCGGGAGAAGGTGCCCTCGACGGGCTCGATGCGGGCCCACTCGATGGAGAACCGGTAGTCCGTGAAGCCCAGCCGGGCCAGCACGTCCATGTCCTCGTTCCAGCGGTGGTAGCTGTCGCAGGCGTCCAGGCTGGGTTCCTGGATGTGGGTGCCCGGGGTGTGCTCCTTGACCCACCAGTCGCAGTTGGTGTTGTTGCCCTCGATCTGGTGCGCGGCGGTGGAGGCGCCCCACAGGAAGCCTTCGGGGAACGGGACCTGGGTGTGAGTCATCGCGAAATGTCTTTCTGGTGCGTGAAGGGGTGTGACCGGGCGGATGCGGGGCGCGCGGCCTCGTACGTTTCGTGGGGGCGGCCGGGGAAGGACCCGGCCGCCCGGGGCGGGGCTACTTCATGCCCGCCGTGGCGATGCCCTGGGTGAAGTGGCGCTGGAGCGCGATGAAGACGACCAGGACCGGCAGCACGATCAGGAAGGACCCGGCCATCAGCATGCCGTTGGACCCGCCCGCCTTGTTGGGGTCGGTGGCGAAGGTGGCCAGCGCGACCGGGAGGGTGTACTTGTCGGGGTCGTTGGTCGCGATGAGCGGCCAGACGAAGTTGTTCCAGGAGCCCAGGAAGGTGAAGATCGAGAGCGTCGCCAGCGCGGGCTTCACCAGCGGCATCACGATGCGCCAGAAGATGTACCACTCGCCGGCGCCGTCCATCCGGGCCGCCTCCAGCAGCTCGTCCGGGATCGACTGCATGAACTGCCGCATCAGGAAGACCCCGAAGGCACCGGCCGCGAACGGCAGCACCAGACCGGCGTACGAGTCGATCAGCTGCAACTTGCTCATCAGCACGAACAGCGGCAGCAGCATCAGGTTGCCGGGCACCATCAGCGCGCCCAGGACCAGTCCGAAGATCTTGTTGCGGCCGGCGAAGTTCAGCTTGGCCAGGGCGTAGCCGAGCATCGAGCAGAACACCAGGTTCGAGACGGTCACCAGCACCGCCACGATCACCGAGTTCATGAAGTACAGCGGCAGGTCGAGCTTGTCGAGCAGGTTCCGGAAGTTCTCCAGGGTCCACTCGGTCGGGAGCCACACGGGCGGGCTGGCCGACAGGTCCGCCTGCGTCTTGAAGGCGGAGATCGCCATCCACAGGAACGGCGCCGACATGACCAGCAGGCCGAGGGAGAGCAGGACGTAGACGAGGACGCGCTTCGCTCCGCTGCCGGACCGCCGGGACTTCTTCACGGGCGCCGTCGGGACGGCGCCGGGTGCACTGGTGGCGCTCATTTCGTGTTGTCCTTCAGCAGTCGGAGCTGCAGCACCGTGATGCCCATGATCACTACGAAGAGGACATACGCCATGGCGCTCGCATAGCCCATGTGGAAGAAGTTGAAGCCCTCGCGGTACATGTTCAGCGAGACGGTGAGCGTGGAGTCCGAGGGGCCGCCCTGGGTCATCACGAACGGCTCCTCGAAGACGTTGAGGTAGCCGATGGTCGTGATCACCGTGGCGTAGAGCAGCGTGGGCCGCAGCAGCGGCACCGTGATGCCCTTGAACTCCTGCCAGGCGCCGGCCCCGTCCAGCCGGGCGGCCTCCCGCACCTCGGTGGGGATGGCCTGGAGGCCGGCGATGAAGAGCACCATGACCGTGCCGAGGTTGCGCCAGACCGCCATCGCGATCATCGAGGGCATGGCGAGCGTCTCGGACCCCAGGAAGTCGGGCGCGGTGAGGCCCACTTCCGAGAAGAGCCCCGCGATCAGACCGTCGCTCGGGTCGAGCACGAACCGCCAGACGACGGCGACCGCGACGATGGTCGTGACCACCGGGGCGTAGAAGCCGACGCGGAAGAAGGTCCGCGCCCGGTCGATGCCGTTGTTCAGCAGCACGGCGACGAGCAGACCGAGGCCGATCGTCAGCGGGACGCCGACCACCACGAAGTACGCCGTGTTGAACAGCGACTTGAGGAACTTCTCGTCGCCGAACAGCTTGACGTAGTTGTCGAAGCCGATGAACTCCGCGTCCAGCGGGTGCGTGACGTTGCGCAGCCCGAAGTCGGTGAAGCTCATCACCAGCGTCGCGATGATCGGGAACGCCATGAAGACGAGGAAGAGCACGAGGAACGGGGTGGAGAACAGCCAGCCGGCCAGGTTCTGCACGCCCATCGAGCGCTTCCTGCCGCCCCGGCGGCCGGCGGGCCCGCCGGCCGGGGACTTCGAGGTCCCCGGTCCGGCCTGCGCCTTGGCCGACTCCGCGGCCCTTGAGGTCATGGTGCGCATGACTCCTACTTCACGAGGCCTTCGATTTCGGACTGCGCGGTCTTGAGCGCGTCCTCGGCGGACGCCTTGCCCTGGGTCACCTTCGCGATGGCCTGGTCGACCTTGTCCGTGATCTCCGTCCAGTTGGACAGCGACGGCGAGGACTTGGCGGTGTCCATCTGCTTCTTGAAGACCTGGAGGTTGGCGTCGTCGGCGAGGTCGCCGGAGGTCCAGGCGGCGGTGTTGGCCGGCAGGTCCTTGGTGCGCTCGTACCAGTCGGCCTGGCCCTTGGTGTCGGTCAGGTACTTGATGAACTCCTTGGCGGCGGCCTTGTGCTCGCTGTCCTTGGAGATCACCAGGGAGGAACCGCCGGCCATGGAGACCGAGGACTTGTCGGCGGGCACGTTGGCCACCGCCCACTTGCCCTTGATCTGCGGCTGGCCCTCGTTCAGCAGGGTGACGTGCCAGGGGCCGCCGAAGAACATCGGGACGCGGCCGTTGCCGAAGTCCTTCACCACGTCGTAGCCGGGCTGCACCGACTTGTTGGACAGGCCCTTGTCGAAGTACGAGCCGTACTCCTTGAGCGCCTTGACGGCCTCGGGGCTGTCGATGACGGCCTCGCCCTTGTCGTTGACGATCTCGCCGCCGGCCGAGTAGAGGAAGGAGTAGAAGTTCTGCACCGTGTCCAGGCCGCTGGGCTGGATGGACAGGCCCCACTTGGTGCCGGCCTTCTTCTGGTAGGCCGTGGCGAGGTCCTGCATCTCCTTCCAGTTGCTCGGAGCCTTGGTGACACCGGCCTTCTCGGCCAGGTCGGTGCGGTAGTAGAGGACGCGGGTGTCGACGTACCACGGCACGCCGTACGCCTGGCCGTCCACCTCGCCCTGGCTCCAGCCGGAGGGGAAGTAGTCCTTCTCGTCGAAGGTCTTGGTGTCGACCGGCTCCAGCACCCCGAGCTCGGCGAACTCGCCCATGTAGCTGCCGCCCATCTGCGCCACGTCCGGCAGGGTGCCGGCGGCGGCCGCGGAGACCAGCTTCTGGTGGGCGACGTCCCAGCCGACCGGGGTCACCTTGACGGTGATGTTCGGGTTGGCCTTCGTGTACTCCTTGGCCACATCCGTGAGCTTCTCGCCCTCGGCCCCCATGGCCCAGACGGTGATCGTCTGCTTCTTGTCCGCGGCGACGTCGTCGCCCCCGGAGCTGCCGCACGCGGTGATACCGAAGGTGAGCGCGACTGCGGTGGCGATGCCGACCGTGGCGTTTCTGGCGGTGCGGGACATGGAGGGCTCCTCCTTGAGCAATCCTGATGTATGCGCTGCCTGTAAGCGCATACATCACTCTGCGACAGGAATCCGGGAATCCGCAAGAGGGTGCTGGGTCACACTCGTGCAACGTGCTGGACACCTGAATGTTCAACTTGGCACGGTAAGTGTGCCATTTGCGAAATAGTGGGCGTTGTGACCGATTCCGCATGATCGCGCGACGGCGCCCGGAGGTCCGCGGGGGCGGGGCGCTACTGTCGCGACCATGGCTTCGTTCGAACATGACTTCCCCTTCGACCCGACCCACGGGCACACGCTCGACGACCTGCTGCGGATATCCGCGCCCGACGGCGCCCCGGCCGACTTCGCCGACTTCTGGCGGGGCCGGTACGAGGAGGCGCGCAAGGTCGACACCGAGCCGGAACTCGGCCCGCCGGAGGACGAGCGCGACGGCGTGCGGATCCACGGCGTGACCTTCACCTCGGTGGGCGGGGCGCGGCTCGGCGGCTGGGTGGCGCTGCCCGACACGGGGACGGCGGAGCACGGCTTCGTCATCGGGCACGGCTACGGCGGCCGGGAGGCGCCCGGCCCCGACGTGCCGCTGCCGCTGCCCCGGTCCGCGGCGATCCTGCCGTGCGTGCGGGGCATGGTCTCGCGCGGCCTGCTGCCGGGCGTGCCGACCGTCTCCAGCTCGCACGTGCTGCACGGCATCGAGTCGCGCGACACCTACGTCATCGGCGACTGCGTGGCGGACCTGTGGTGCGCGGCCTCGGCCCTGCACGAGCTGGTGCCGGAGCTGGCGCCCGGCACCGGCGCCCCGCTGCTCGGATACCTGGGGGAGAGCTTCGGCGGTGGGCTCGGCGCGCTGGCGATGCCCTGGGACGACCGTTTCGGGGCGGCGCAGCTGACCGTGCCGACCTTCGGCAACCACCCGCTCCGGCTCACCCTGCAGTGCACCGGCAGCGGCGAGGCGGTGCGCGGGTACCACCGGGACCACCCCGAGGTCACCGAGGTCCTGCGGTACTTCGACGCCGCCACGGCCGCGACGTGGCTGAAGCAGCCCACGCTGGTGGCCGCGGCGCTCTTCGACCCGTCGGTGCCGCCGCCGGGGCAGTTCGCCGTGCACAACGCGCTGGCGGGCGAGAGCGAGCTGCAGGTGCTGAGCGCGGGCCACTTCGAGCACGAGGGCCTGGCGGCGGAGACGGCGGAGCTCGTGGCGGCCCGCAAGTGGTTCTTCGGGGAGCGGCTGGGGCGCTGACCCGAGCGGTACGGCCGGCTCGGCCGTACCGCTGCCTCGGCCGCACCGCTATGGACCGGCCGTACCGCTGCCGGTCGCCGGACGGCCGCACCGCCACGGGCCGACCGGCCGTGTCGTTGTCGCGCACCGCTGCCGGCCGGCCGTACCGCCCGTCGGCCGGCCGCACCGCTGCCGCGTGGCACCTTCGGGGCGACGGTCGCGGCGCGGTGGCCTCGGAGGTGTCAGCCGCAGCCGCAGCTGGCGCGGCGGACCGGGGTGACCGGGAGCATCAGCGACACCGGCTCCTTGCTGCTGTTGCCCAGTCGCTGCACCAGCAACTCGACGGCCTGCTCGCCGAGTTGGCGGATCGGCTGGCGCACTGTCGTCAGTGCGGGGCGGACGATCCGGCTCAGCGGGATCCCGTCGAAGCCGGTCACCGCGATGTCCTCGGGCACCCGTACCCCGCGCCGCTCCAGGGCGCGCAGCGCGCCCACCGCCATCTGGTCGTTGGCGAAGAGCACCCCCTGCGGCCGTTCGCCGGGCCGGTCCAGCAACGCCTCCGCGGCCCGTGCGCCCTCCGCCTGCGTCATCATCGCGGCCCGCAGGTCGGGGGCGTCCGGCACCGGGAGTCCGGCGTCGCCGCACGCCTGCCGGAAGCCGAGGAACCGGGCCTCGGCGTCCGGCGAGTCGACCTCGCCGCCGACGAAGGCCAGCCTGCGCAGCCCGTGGTCCTCGATCAGGTGGCGGGTCAGCTCGCGCTCGCCGTCGGCGTTGGCGACGACGATGTGGTCGAGGTGGTCGATCTCGCGGGGACCGGCGAGCATCACCACCGGGAGCCGGCGCGAGATGACCTCCAGGTCCTCGGTCGGCACGGTCTGCGCCAGCACGGCGAAGCCGTCGACCCGGCCCGCGACCTTCGCGACGAGGCTCTCCGGCCCGCCCTCCAGGGAGGCGGCGATCAGCAGCGCGTAGCCGTGCCGGCGGGCGGCCCGCTCCATGCCGCGGATGATCTGGTCCGAGTAGAGCATCACCGCGTCGTCGGCGTCGCTGTCCGCCTCGGCGTCGGCCTCCGCGTCGGGGTCCGCGTAGTCGGGGAAGCAGAGCCCGAGCACGCCGGTGGTCCGGCTGGCCAGCCCCCGGGCGTTCCCGCTGGGCACGTAACCGAGCTGGCGGGCGGCTTCGAGGACCCGCTCGCGGGTCTGGGCGCGCACCGAGTCGGGGGTGCGGTAGACCCGCGAGACCGTGGCAATGGAGACGCCGGACCGCTCGGCGACGTCGTACACCGTGGGGGCGCTCACTCGACCGACCGTCCGCTTCTTGTTCCGTACCGAAGCACCTGTTGTTGCATCTACCGACCCTTTTCTGAAAGCGCATTCACCCTAGATCGCGGGCCGCGCGGCGGGCAAGGCGGTCCGGGAGCGGGCGGGCGGGGCCGCCCGGGGGCCGCGGGCGGTTCCGCTCCTCCGCACGGGTGAGGTTGCGGGGTGCGGCGCCGTGTCTGCGCCGCCTCGCGCGCGGGGGCGCATTCAGTGGAGGGGCGGAATCAGTGTGATCAACTGCATATGCCACCAAAAATGCACAATTCGGCCCACTCGGGTGCGGGTGAGCCGGGCCGGCCCCGGAGGTATCAGCCATGTCCCACGTCGGCGTCCCGCGCGGGACGGCCCGCAAGCGCCGCTCGCTCGCGCTCCTCACGACGGGTGTGCTGACGCTCCCCGTGCTGGCGGGCTGCACCTCCGGCGACAGCGGCGAGGCCGTCGCCACCGCCCCCCAGGACGTCGCGGTCGCGGGCCGGAACGCGGTCGCCGAGGGAGGCACCGTCCACTGGGCGATCGACGCCGTGCCCACCACGCTCAACGCCTTCCAGGCCGATGCCGACGGTGCCACCGCCCGGATCACCGGCGCCCTGCTGCCGCACCTCTTCCCGCTGGACGCCAGGGGGAGGCCGCAGCGCGACCCGGACTACCTGGAGTCCGCGAAGGTGATCGAGAGCGAACCCCGGCAGGTGGTGCTCTACCGGCTCAACCAGCAGGCGGTGTGGAGCAACGGCCGGGAGATCGGGGCCCCCGACTTCGTCGCCCAGTGGCGGGCGCTGAGCGGCAAGGACTCGGCGTTCTGGACCGCCCGCAACGCGGGCTACGAGCGGATCGAGAAGATCGAACGCGGCGCCGACGACCTGGAGGTGCGGGTCACCTTCGCCAAGCCGTACGCGGACTGGCGCTCGCTGTTCTCCCCGCTGTACCCCAAGGAGGTCACCGGCTCCCCGGACGCCTTCAACGACGGGGCCCGCACCACGCTCAAGGCCACCTCGGGACCGTTCCGGCTGCGCGGCGTGGACAAGGCGAAGGGCGAGGTCACCCTGGTCCGCGACCCGCACTGGTGGGGCGGCCGGGCCAAGCTGGACACGCTGGTCTTCAGGGCCGTCGGACCGCAGGACCGGACCGGGGCCCTGGCCGGGGGGAAGGTGGACGTCGCCGACGTCGACGCCGCGACGGCGCACCGGATCACCCGGGCCGCCGCCGACCGGGGCGCGGCCGGCCCGCTCGCCCACGGCCCCGGCGCCCCGGCGGGCCCGGCCGCGGCGCTGCGCTCCTGGGCCGTGGCGCACGGCTCCGACCCGAAGGCGGCGGCCGCCGCACGGGCGGCCAGGAAGAAGGACCGGGCCGCCGCCGAGACGTATGCCACCGAGCAGCGCGGGCTGGGCGACTACGTGGTCCGCAAGTCGCTGGAGCCCGCCTACACCCAGCTCGCGCTGAACGGCGAGTCCGGGCCGCTCGCCGACGCCCGGGTGCGCCGTGCGGTCGCCCGCGCCCTGAACCGCCAGGAGATCGCCGACGCCGTGCTCGCCCCGCTCGGCCTGCCCGCCGAGCCGCTCGGCAGCCACCTCGCCCTGGCCGGGCAGCCGGGGTACGAGGACGGCAGCGGTGCGCTCGGCGGCCACGACACCGAGGAGGCGCAGGCGCTGCTGGCCGACGCGGGCTGGACGCGGGAGGGCGCGGTCGACACCTCCGACGGGACCAAGGCGGGCAGCGAGGCCGACAAGAAGCAGAAGGAGAAGCAGCCCGCGGGCAAGCCCGAGGAGAAGGCGGGGAAGGCGGGGGCCGCCGAGGGGAAGAACGCCGCCGGGCACGAGCCCGCCGCGGACGACGGCCTGTACATCGTCGGCGACGACGGCAAGTCCGGCGACGGTGAACCGGTGGGCGGCATCACCCACGTACTGGCCCCCGCCCCCGTGGCCGCGTTCCACAGCTCGGCCCTGCTGCGGCAGGCCGGGTACCTGGCCCGGACCGGGACCTCCGAGGACGCCCCCGCCGAGGCCGCCGCCCGGGACCGGGGGCCGGGCGGCGCCGCCGGCGCGTACGCCCCCGCGGGCACCGCGGCCCCCGCCCGCGCGTCCGGCGCCCCGCACGGCGGCCCGCTCGGCAAGGACGGCGAGCCGCTGACGCTGCGCTTCGTCCTGCCGTCCGGCCCGGGGGCGGAGCCGCTGCGCGGCGTCGGGGACAGGATCGCGGCGATGCTCGACGTGATCGGCGTCCGCACGGAGATCACCAAGGTCTCCGACGACAGCTACTTCCGGGACCACATCGCGTCCGGCGACTACGACCTGGCGCTGTACTCCTGGCCCGCCACCGCCTACCCGGCCACCGACGACCGTCCGATCTACGCCAAGCCGGTGCCCGCCACCGACGGCTCGCTGCTGGTCGAGCAGAACTACACCCGCGTCGGCACGGACCACATCGACCAGCTCTTCGACCGGGCGCTCTCGGAACTGGACGAGGGGGCCGCCCGGGACCTGATGAAGCAGGCCGACGCCCGGATCTGGGCCGCCGCCGGGTCGATTCCGCTCTACCAGCGCCCGCAGCTCGTGGCGACCGACCGCGAGCTGCTGAACGTCGGCGCCTTCGGCTTCGGCACACCCCACTACCAGGACATCGGTTTCAAGAAACCGCAGGCCGCCGGGGCTCCGGCCGAGAAGAAGAAGTAGCAGGTCAGCGCGGTTCCCAAAAGCTCAGAACTGGCTCAAATTCCTTGCCCGCCGGACCGTCCGGCGGGCAAGGTCGTACCCACCCGTCGACCCGGGTGGCCGCTCGCTCCCCCCACTTCTGAGGCCCCCCACCCCGGAGCCCCTTGCTCCGGGTCCTCAGAACCTCCGTCCCGGAGCCCCACCTCCGAGATGCGCCGACGCCGTCCGCTTCCGCCGCCGGGCGACCGTGGCCGGACCGGTCGATGACGATCGCCGGAACAACCGGTCACGGAGGCGGAAACGCGAAGTGGACGCGGACCGGCGCCGGACGGACCGGGGGAGCGAGCGCATTGCGTCCCTCGTTCCCGCCCGTCGCCGCGGACGATTCCGCAGGCCGTCCGCCGCCCGCGCGTCCGCCCGCGAGGAGGCCGGTGCCGTGCGCCCACCGGCCCGTACGGCGGTGTTCGCGCGTCCTGCCCGCGGGGCCGCGCACCCGCCCGGAGGCCGGGCGGCACTCGCCCGGGAAGCCGCGGCGGCGTCAGCCCCGTACCATGGACAAGCCGTGGCGCGTCCGCCCGGCGGGCGTACGAGGAACCCGAGACCGACTGAGACGCCTGATCCCACGATCCGAGAGAAGCGCAAGCCACCCATGCCCACGCGCCACGACATCCGTAACGTAGCCATCGTCGCCCACGTCGACCACGGCAAGACGACCATCGTCGATGCCATGCTCAAGCAGGCCGGGGCGTTCGCCGCCCACCAGCTGGAGTCCGTCGACGACCGCGTCATGGACTCGAACGACCTGGAGCGTGAGAAGGGCATCACGATCCTCGCCAAGAACACGGCGGTGAAGTACCACCCCAAGGACGGCGGGGCGCCCATCACGATCAACATCATCGACACCCCCGGCCACGCCGACTTCGGCGGCGAGGTCGAGCGCGGCCTGTCGATGGTCGACGCGGTCGTGCTGCTGGTCGACGCCTCCGAGGGCCCGCTGCCGCAGACCCGCTTCGTGCTCCGCAAGGCCCTCCAGGCCCGGATGCCGGTGATCCTGTGCATCAACAAGACGGACCGCCCGGACTCCCGCATCGACGAGGTCGTCAACGAGACGTACGACCTCTTCCTCGACCTGGACGCCGACGAGGACCAGATCGAGTTCCCGATCGTCTACGCCTGCGGCCGTGACGGCATCGCGTCCCTCACCAAGCCCGAGGACGGCACCGTCCCGGCCGACTCCACCAGCCTGGAGCCGTTCTTCTCCACCATCCTGGAGCACGTCCCGGCCCCGACGTACGAGGAGGACGCGCCGCTCCAGGCCCACGTCACCAACCTCGACGCCGACAACTTCCTCGGCCGCATCGCGCTGCTCCGCGTCGAGCAGGGCGAGCTGCGCAAGGGCCAGACGGTCGCGTGGATCAAGCGTGACGGCACGGTCTCCAACGTCCGCATCTCCGAGCTGATGATGACCGAGGCGCTCACCCGCAAGCCGGCCGAGGTGGCGGGCCCCGGTGACATCTGCGCCGTGGCCGGCATCCCGGACATCATGATCGGCGAGACGCTGGCCGACCCGGAGAACCCGGTCGCGCTCCCGCTGATCACGGTCGACGAGCCCGCGATCTCCATGACCATCGGTACGAACACCTCGCCGCTGGTCGGCCGCGGTGCCACGGGCAAGGGCGCCGACGCCAAGGCCGTCGTCAAGGACCGCAAGGTCACCGCCCGCCAGGTCAAGGACCGCCTGGACCGCGAGCTGATCGGCAACGTCTCGCTCCGCGTCCTGGACACCGAGCGCCCCGACGCCTGGGAGGTGCAGGGCCGCGGCGAGCTGGCGCTGGCCATCCTGGTCGAGCAGATGCGCCGCGAGGGCTTCGAGCTGACCATCGGCAAGCCGCAGGTGGTCACCAAGCAGGTCGAGGGCAAGACCTACGAGCCGGTCGAGCGCATGACCGTCGACGTGCCCGAGGAGCACATGGGCGCCGTCACCCAGCTCATGGGCGTCCGCAAGGGCCGCATGGACAACATGTCGAACCACGGCTCCGGCTGGGTCCGCATGGAGTTCGTCGTGCCCTCCCGCGGTCTCATCGGCTTCCGCACGGAGTTCCTGACGCAGACCCGCGGCACGGGCATCGCCCACTCCATCCACGAGGGCCACGAGCCGTGGTTCGGCACCCTGACGACCCGTAACAACGGCTCGCTGGTCGCCGACCGCGCGGGTGCGGTCACCGCCTTCGCGATGACCAACCTCCAGGAGCGCGGCGTGCTCTTCACCGACCCGGGCACCGAGGTCTACGAGGGCATGATCGTCGGTGAGAACTCGCGCGCCGACGACATGGACGTGAACATCACCAAGGAGAAGAAGCTCACCAACATGCGCTCCTCCTCCGCCGACTCCTTCGAGGCGATCGTGCCGCCGCGCAAGCTCTCCCTGGAGCAGTCCCTGGAGTTCTGCCGCGACGACGAGTGCGTCGAGGTGACCCCGGAGGCCGTGCGCATCCGCAAGGTCGTCCTCGACCAGAAGGAGCGCGGCCGCACCGCGTCGCGCGCCAAGCGCTGATGTGACCCCGCACGCGCCCGGCGCCGGCCCCGTGCCGCGAGCCGGGCGCTGACGCGGCGTCGGGTGCGGGCAGCGCCCCGCACGCCGGTGCGCGCCCCGATGCACCACGAGGGCCCGGTCCTCCGTCAACTGACGGAAGGCCGGGCCCTCGTGCGGTGTTCCGGGGGTCCGCCGGACCCTCTCCGAGGGGGGTGTCCGCACGGCCGCGACGGTTGTGCGGGATCATTCGTGGGCAAGGTGTGAAGGCGCCGGTTCGCTTCGCCGGAGTGCGGTCGTGTGCATCCGCGACGGGGGCGGGGCGGACCCATGATCATCCGGCAGCCCGATCATGCCCTTGTCCAGTGGTTTTCTCCGGCGATCCGTCCGGATATCGATCGTCGCTCTCCGAAAGCTGCGTTAACGGTCCGTTTCGAGGGTGTCTGTCTGGGATCAGTTTGTCCGGATTTCGGGCATTCAAGGTTCCTCGATGTTGTCAAAACGAGACCCCTTAAGTGTGGTTTACAGCCCGGTCGTACTTAATAGTTGGCTCCATTGAGCTCGGGTCAATGGGTCACGCACTGTGGGGAGTGCCGACTCACGAGCACACTAGGGGCACTGAAACGATCACCGTCAGGGGTGTCGGTGTATCACTCCAGTGCCCTTCTTGTAGTCAAAAGTGGACTCATGAGGAGGAAACCCATGCGTGGTGCCAAGAGCGCCAAGTGGGTCGCAGGCGCGGCCATCATCGCCCTGGCCGCGACCGCCTGTGGTGGTGGCGACAAGGACAGCGACAGTGGCATGAACTCCGGCAAGGCGGACCCGAACGGGATCCTGACCGCCCAGCTCGGAGAGCCGCAGAACCCGCTGCAGCCGGCGAACGCCAAGGAGAGCCAGGGCAGCCGTGTCCTGCGCACCATCTTCTCCGGCCTGGTCGACTACGAGCCCGGCACCGGCAAGCTCACGTACGTCAACGCCGAGTCCGTGACGCCCAACGCCGACTCGTCGGTGTGGACCGTCAAGCTCAAGCCGGGCTGGAAGTTCCACGACGGCACCCCGGTCACCGCCAAGTCCTACGTGGACTCCTGGAACTGGTCGGCCAACGTCAAGAACAACCAGACCAACTCCAGCTGGTTCCAGGACATCAAGGGCTACGAGGACGTCCACCCGGAGAAGGGTGACCCGAAGTCCGACAAGATGTCCGGCCTGAAGGTCGTCGACGAGAACTCCTTCACCATCACCCTGACCGGCCCGGTCTCGTACTTCGCGTACAAGCTCGGCTACGACGTCTGGGCGCCGCTGCCCGAGGTCTTCTTCAAGGACCCGAAGGCCGCCGGCCAGAAGCCGATCGGCAACGGCCCCTACAAGTTCGTCTCGTGGGACCACAAGAAGCTGATCAAGGTTCGGAAGTTCGACGGTTACCAGGGCCCGAACAAGGCCAAGAACGGTGGCATCGACTTCAAGAACTACACCACCGCCGAGGCCGCCTACTCGGACCTGCGCTCGAACAACCTCGACTGGATCGAGCAGGTTCCGACCACCTCGCTGACCAGCTACAAGCAGGACCTCGGCGACCGTGCCATCGACGCCGAGTACTCCGCGGTGCAGTCGATCGTCCCGGCGTTCTACACCAAGCAGTTCAAGGACATCGACCCCAAGGTCATCCAGGGTCTGTCGATGGCCATCGACCGTGACACGATCACCAAGACCGTGCTGCACGGCACCCGTACCCCGGCCGACTCGTACGTCGCCCGCGGTGTGCTCGGCTACAAGCCCGGCGCCCTCGGTGACATCACGAAGTACGACCCGGCCAAGGCCAAGAAGCTGATCGAAGAGGGCGGCGGCGTCCCGGGCAACAAGATCTCGATCCAGTTCAACGCCGACCAGTCCCACAAGCCGTGGGTCGACGCGGTCTGCAACAGCATCCGCAAGGCCACCGGTGTCGAGTGCACCGGCGACTCCAAGCCGGACTTCCAGGCGGACCTGAACGCCCGCGACAACAAGCAGGTCAAGTCCATGTACCGCGGTGGCTGGGTGCTCGACTACCCGGTCAACTCGAACTTCATGCGCGACCTGTACGGCACCACCGCCGCCGGTAACACCTCGGGTTACTCCAACAAGGAGTTCGACGAGCTCGCCTCGAAGGCCGACAAGGCCAAGACGCTCGACGAGACCGTGAAGATGTACCAGGAGGCCGAGCAGCTCCTGAAGAACGACATGCCGGCCATCCCGCTGTGGTTCTACAAGAACAACTCGGGTCAGTCCGAGAACGTCTTCGGCAAGATCGTTTACGGCCAGGACGGCGACCCCATCTTCACCGACGTCCAGGTGAAGGCCAAGAAGTAACCATCGGGATCCGAAGGCCGGTTCCGCCGTCCCTCACGAGGGACGGCGGAACCGGCCCACGGGCGTAGGCCCCGGGGCTCTCCCCCACACCCCCGCGGCGGAGACACCTCTGAGTAGGCCATCGCCGACCCCTCACGGCATGGAGGCATGATGGGGCGTTACGTCGCAAGGCGACTGCTCCAGATGATCCCGGTATTCATCGGGACCACTCTGATTATTTTCCTCATGGTCCACATCCTTCCCGGCGATCCGATCCGGGCGATGTGGGGAGACAAGGCGGCAGACCCCGCACAGGTCGCGTCGCTCCGCCATGAGTTCGGGCTCGACCAGCCCCTGTGGAAGCAATACGTCGACTACATGGCGAATCTCTTCCAGGGCGACTTCGGCAAGACCTTCGGTGGCCGCGAAGTCATCGACGAGATGTCCGAATCCTTCCCGGTGACCCTGCGCCTGACCGCGGTCGCCATGATCATCGAGATCATCGTCGGCATCGGGCTCGGCGCCTGGGCGGGTCTGCGGGCCGGCAAGGCCGCCGACACCGGCGTGCTGATCTTCACCCTGATCGTCATCTCGATCCCGGTGTTCGTGCTCGGCTTCCTCGCCCGCTTCGTCCTCGCGGACACGCTGGGCTGGGTGGCACCGAACGTCCAGGACTCCACGGACTACGCGCAGTTGTTCCTGCCGGGCTTCGTGCTCGCCATGCTCTCCATGGCGTACGTGGCACGACTGACCCGCACCACCTTCGCGGAGAACCTGCGCGCCGACTACATGCGCACGGCCATGGCCAAGGGCCTGCCGCGGCGCCGCATCGTCGGTGTCCACCTGCTGCGCAACTCCCTGATCCCGGTCGTCACCTTCCTGGGTACGGACGTCGGCGGCTTCATCGGCGGCGCGGTCGTCACCGAGGGCATCTTCAACGTCCAGGGTGTCGGGAACCTGCTCTTCAAGGCGCTGCAGCAGCGCGAGGGCTCGACGATCGTCGGCGTCGTCACGGTCTTCGTCCTCGTCATCCTTGTGATCAACTTGCTCGTCGACCTGCTGTACGCGGTCCTGGACCCGAGGATCCGGTATGCCTGACGCGACCAAGACCACGACCGAAGCAGCGGTGGACGCCACCGCTGCCCCCGCGGCCGCCGAGGGCGCCAAGGGACAGGGCAAGCCGCGCAGCCTCTGGGGCGACGCGTGGTTCGACCTGCGCCACCGCCCGATGTTCTGGATCTCCTCGATCCTGCTGCTGATCCTGCTGATCGTCGCGGCCTTCCCGGGGCTGTTCACCGGTGCGGACCCGCGCGACGGCGACCTGACCAACCACTTCCTGTCCAAGCCGGAGCTGGGGCACTTCTTCCAGCCCGACTGGTTCGGTTACGACGGCCAGGGCCGTTCGATCTACGCCCGTGTCGTCTACGGCACCCGCGCCTCGATCCTGGTCGGCGTCGGCGTCACCGCCACGGTCACCCTGGTCGGCGGCCTGCTGGGCATGCTCGCCGGTTACTTCGGCGGCTGGCTCGACTCGATCATCTCCCGGGTCACCGACATCTTCTTCGGCATCCCCTTCCTGCTCGGTGCGATGGTCGTCCTGAACGCCTTCACCGACCGCAAGGTGTACGTGGTGATCCTGGCCCTCGCCTTCCTGGGCTGGACCTCGATCTGCCGTGTGATGCGGTCCTCCGTGATCACCGCCAAGCAGGCGGACTACGTGACGGCGGCCCGCGCGCTCGGCGCCGGCACCTCGCGCATCCTCTTCCGGCACGTACTGCCCAACGCGCTCGCCCCGACCATCGTCGTGGCCACCATCGCGCTCGGCGGATACATCTCGGCCGAGGCGACGCTCTCGTTCCTCGGACTCGGACTCGCGGACCCGACGATCTCGTGGGGCATCGACATCGCGGAGGGCAGCCAGGCCATCCGTGACAACCCGCATGCGCTGCTGTTCCCGGCAGGAATGCTCAGCCTCACGGTCTTCGCGTTCATCATGCTCGGCGACGCGGTCCGCGACGCCCTCGACCCGAAGCTGCGCTGAGGAGGGCGTACGACGTGACCAGCATCAAGACATCAGACATTCCGGCGCCCCGTGCCGAGGAGTCGGGCGACACCCCGCTCCTGGAAGTGCGCGACCTGCACGTGGAGTTCCACACCCGTGACGGGGTCGCCAAGGCCGTCAACGGTGTGAACTACAGCGTGGACGCGGGCGAGACCCTGGCCGTGCTCGGCGAGTCCGGTTCCGGCAAGTCCGTGACCGCTCAGGCGATCATGGGCATCCTCGACATGCCGCCCGGCAAGATCCCGCAGGGCCAGATCCTGTACCGCGGCCAGGACATGCTCACCATGAGCTACGAGGAGCGGCGGAAGATCCGCGGCCAGAAGATCGCGATGATCTTCCAGGACGCGCTCTCCTCCCTCAACCCCGTGCTCTCGGTCGGCTACCAGCTCGGCGAGATGTTCCGGGTCCACCAGGGACTCTCCAAGAAGCAGGCGAAGGCCAAGGCCATCGAGCTGATGGACCGGGTCAAGATCCCTGCCGCCAAGCAGCGGGTCGACGACTACCCGCACCAGTTCTCCGGCGGCATGCGCCAGCGCATCATGATCGCCATGGCGCTGGCCCTGGAACCGGACCTGATCATCGCGGACGAGCCGACCACCGCGCTCGACGTGACGGTCCAGGCCCAGGTCATGGACCTGCTCAGCGAGCTGCAGACCGAGTTCAACATGGGCCTGATCCTGATCACCCACGACCTCGGCGTCGTCGCCGACGTCGCGGACAAGATCGCGGTCATGTACGCGGGACGGATCGTCGAGACGGCGCCGGTGCACGAGCTGTACAAGCGGCCCGCGCACCCGTACACCCGTGGTCTGCTCGACTCGATCCCGCGGCTCGACCAGAAGGGCCAGGAGCTCTACGCGATCAAGGGTCTGCCGCCCAACCTGCTCAAGATCCCGTCCGGCTGCGCCTTCAACCCGCGCTGCCCCAAGGCGGAGGACATCTGCCGCACGGAGATTCCGGCCCTGGTGCCGGTCTCCGAGCAGGACGGCACCGAACTGCCCGGTCGCGGCAGCGCCTGCCACTTCTGGAAGGAGACGATCCATGGCTGAGCTCGACAAGACTGACGGTTCCATGGACGCCACCCCGAACGTCACCGAGGTCGTGACGGTCGACACCGCAGACGAGACGGCCGCGGTCGCCGCGCTCGAGGCTCCGGTGGAACGCGGCGAGCCGATCCTCCAGGTGCGCAATCTGGTCAAGCACTTCCCGCTGAGCCAGGGCATCCTGTTCAAGCGCCAGGTCGGCGCGGTCAAGGCCGTGGACGGGGTCTCCTTCGACCTCTACCAGGGCGAGACCCTCGGCATCGTCGGCGAGTCCGGCTGTGGCAAGTCCACCGTCGCCAAGCTGCTGATGACGCTGGAGACCGCGACCGCCGGCGAGGTCTTCTACAAGGGCCAGGACATCACCAAGCTGTCCGGGCGCGCGCTGAAGGCGGTCCGCCGGAACATCCAGATGGTGTTCCAGGACCCGTACACCTCGCTGAACCCGCGCATGACGGTCGGCGACATCATCGGCGAGCCCTTCGACATCCACCCGGAGGTGGCGCCGAAGGGCGACCGCCGCCGGAGGGTCCAGGACCTGCTGGACGTCGTCGGCCTCAACCCGGAGTACATCAACCGGTACCCGCACCAGTTCTCCGGCGGTCAGCGCCAGCGCATCGGCATCGCCCGCGGCCTCGCGCTCAACCCGGAGATCATCATCTGCGACGAGCCGGTCTCCGCGCTCGACGTGTCGGTGCAGGCGCAGGTCATCAACCTGATGGAGAAGCTCCAGGACGAGTTCAACCTGTCCTACGTCTTCATCGCGCACGACCTGTCGATCGTCCGGCACATCTCCGACCGGGTCGGCGTCATGTACCTCGGCAAGATGGCCGAGATCGGCACCGACGCCGAGATCTACGACCACCCGACGCACCCCTACACCCAGGCGCTGCTGTCGGCGGTCCCGGTCCCGGACCCGGACGCCCGTGAGGGCCGCGACCGGATCATCCTCACCGGTGACGTCCCGTCGCCGGCGAACCCGCCGTCCGGCTGCCGCTTCCGCACCCGTTGCTGGAAGGCCCAGGACAAGTGCGCCACGGAGATGCCGATCCTGGCGATCCCCGAGCGCTTCAAGGACTCGGACAGCCCCGCGGCACACGAGTCGGCCTGCCACTTCGCCGAGGAGAAGGACGTCGTGGGCGCGGCCTCGTAGCCCCGCAGCACGACCCGCAGTACACGAGAAGCGCCCGGAACCGATCGGTTCCGGGCGCTTCTCCCTCTTCAGGGACCGGGCGCGCAGGTGGCTCGGGTCAATGGGCTCACGTGCCCGGTCCCGCGGGGCCGGGGAGCCCCGCGGGAGGGGACCGGTCGGGTCCGTGTCCGCGAGGCCCACCGGGGCCGGGCCAGGGGGGTCAGGCCCCGGCCTCGGGGTCTTCGGCGGACTTGCTCCCGGCCTTGTCGGGCTTCGGCCCGGAAGCGGCCTCACGGGCCTTCGGGACGGCCGGGACGGACTGCGAGTCCTCGGGGTGGTGGCAGGCCGTCAGATGGCCCTCCCGGCTGCCCTCCACCCGCACCAGCGGCGGCGCCTCGCTCGCGCACTTGTCCGTCGCCTTCCAGCAACGGGTGCGGAAGCGGCAGCCCGAGGGCGGGTTGACCGGGGACGGGACGTCGCCGGCCAGACGGATGCGCTCACGGCCCGGGACGTCCTCGGCGCTCACCTCGGGCACGGCGGAGAGCAGCGCCCTGGTGTAGGGATGGCGGGGATTGCCGTACAGGTCCTCGCGGTCGGCGATCTCCACGATCCGGCCGAGGTACATGACGGCGACGCGCTGCGAGAAGTGCCGTACGACGGCCAGGTCGTGGGCGATGAACAGGAACGCGATGCCGAGTTCCTTCTGCAGCTTCTGCAGCAGGTTCACCACCTGGGCCTGGATCGACACGTCCAGCGCCGAGACCGGCTCGTCGGCCACGATCAGCTTCGGCTCCAGGGCGAGCGCGCGGGCCACCCCGATGCGCTGGCGCTGACCGCCGGAGAACTCGTGCGGGAAGCGGTTGTAGTGCTCCGGGTTGAGACCGACGGTCTCCAGCAGCTCCCGCACGCGCGCCTCGCGCCCGCCCGCGGGGTTGATGCCGTTGATCTCCATCGGCGCGGTGATGATCTTGCCGACGGTCTGCCGCGGGTTCAGCGAGGCGTACGGGTCCTGGAAGATCATCTGGATCTCGGAGCGGACCGGGGCCAGCTCCTTGCGCGTGGCGTGGGTGATGTCCTGCCCGCGGTAGGAGATCCGGCCGGCCGTCGGCTCCAGCAGCCGGGTGACCAGCCGGCCCGTCGTCGACTTGCCGCAGCCGGACTCGCCGACCAGGCCGAGGCTCTCGCCCTCGGAGACGGTGAAGTCCAGCCCGTCGACGGCCTGGACCGCGCCGACCGTCCGCCGGATCGGGAAGCCGCCCTTGATCGGGAAGTGCTTGGTGAGTCCGGAGACGTCCAGGAGGGGATCTTTGCTGCTCATGGTGGGGAAGTCCCGTCTCTTGTACGTCAGTTGGGCCGGTTGCCGGCGAAGTCCGTGAAGAACTCGGCGCGCTGCTCGGCGGTGAGGTGGCAGGCGGCACCGCGCCCGGCGGTGAGCTCCAGCGGCGGCTGCTCGCTCGCGCAGCGCCCGCCGCCGACCTGCTCGGTGAACGAGCAGCGCGGGTGGAAGCGGCAGCCGGACGGCGGGTTGAGGAGGCTCGGCGGGGAGCCGGGGATCGGCGAGAGCGGCACGTCGACCGGGCCGTCCAGGCTCGGCATGGAGCCCAGCAGACCCCAGGTGTACGGGTGCTGGGGCGCCCGCAGCACCTCCTTCTTCGTGCCCCGCTCGACGCAGCGCCCGCCGTACATCACCAGGACGTCGTCGGCGATGTCGGCGATGACGCCGAGGTCGTGGGTGATGAAGACGATCGAGGTGCCGGTCTCCTGCTGGAGGTCCTTGAGCAGGTCCATGATCTGGGCCTGCACGGTGACGTCCAGCGCGGTCGTGGGCTCGTCCGCGATCAGCAGCGACGGGTCGCAGACCAGCGCCATGGCGATCATGGCGCGCTGGCGCATGCCGCCGGAGAACTGGTGCGGGTAGTCGTCGACCCGCAGGTCGGGCTGGGGGATGCCCACCCTGGTGAGCATTTCGACGGCCCGCGCCCGGGCCTCCTTCTTGGAGGCGCCGGTGTGCTTGCGGAACGTTTCGCCGATCTGCTTGCCGATGGTGTGGTACGGCGACAGCGAGGCCAGGGCGTCCTGGAAGATCATCGCCATCTTGTTGCCGCGCAGCCGCTCCAGCTCCCGCTCCGACGCGGTCAGCAGGTCCTGGCCGTCGAGCAGGATCTCGCCCTCGATCTCGGTGTGCTCGGGGTGGTGCAGGCCCAGGATCGTCAGGTTGGTGACGGACTTTCCGGAGCCGGACTCGCCCACGATGCCGAGGGTCCTGCCCTTCTCCAGGTCGAAGGACAGTCCGTCGACGGCCTTGACCATGCCGTCTTCGGTGGAGAAGTGCACGCGCAGATCGCGTACGGAGAGGAAGGGGGTGCTCACTGGATCTCTCCCTAGGCGAGGCGGACGCGTGGGTCGATGAGGGCGTAGACGGCGTCGACGATGATGTTGAAGACGACGATCGCCGCTGCCGCGACCAGTACCACGCCGAGAATCAGCGGAAGGTCGTTGTCGGCGACCGCCTTGATGGAGAGCGCGCCGATCCCGTGCAGACCGAAGGTCTTCTCGGTGATGATCGCGCCGCCGAGCAGGACGCCGATGTCGAGGCCGAAGATGGTGACGATCGGGCCCATGGCCCCTCGCCAGGCGAATCTGAAGAACACCGTCCGCCGGGACAGGCCCTTGGCGCGTGCGGTGCGCACGTAGTCCTCGCTCAGCGTCTCGACGAGCTGGGAGCGCGCCATGCGGGTGTAGTTGGCGGTGAAGATCAGCGCCAGCACCAGCCAGGGCAGCAGCAGCCCGGAGAACCAGCCGGCCGGGTCCTCGGAGAAGGGGACCTCCTTGGGGCGGCTCAGGATGTGCCACTGGTCCGCGAGGTAGTACATGGCGACCACGCCGACGATGTAGATCTGCATCGAGGAGGCGATCAGCGACGCCGAGGAGGCGATCTTGTCCAGCGCCTTGCCCTGCTTGACCGCGGCGAGCATGCCGGTGCCCACACCGAAGATCACGAAGACGAAGGCGCTGCCGACGGAGAGGGCGAGCGTCGTCGGGAAGCGGTCGATGATCGTGCCGAGGACCGGCTCGCGGTTGTGGAACGAGTAACCGAGGCACGGTGCGGGACAGTTGCCGAACGAGGTGTAGTCCCGGCCGACGAACACGCCCTGCAACCAGTGCCAGTACTGCACCGGCATCGGGTCGTCTATGCCGAGGTTGCGCTTGACCAGTGCCAGCGTCTCGGGTGTGCACACCTTGCCGCAGGCCACGCGAGCTGGATCACGGGGCGCGATGTAGAAGAGGACGAAAGTGATGGCACTGATGATCAGCAGGATGACCAGTGCGCCGATTGCCCGGCGGATGAGGAAGCGGAACATGGCGATGGATTTCCCTGGCAGACGCCGACGAGGGGGAGTGGAGCGGGCGGGGCGCCGCAGGGGCGCCCCGCCTCGGGAGTGTCGGCGTCAGGCCTTCACGAACAGCTTGTAGAAGACGGCCGAGGAGAACAGCGGGTGGAACATCGCCCCGCCGACCTTCTCGCCGTGGAGGTAGAAGCGGCGCTGGTACGTCTCGGGGATGATCGGCGCCTCCTCCGTCATCATCCGCTTGTCCAGTGCGGCCCAGGCCTTGCCGGCCTCGGTCGGGTCGGCGATGAGGTTGTTCTTCTTGATGGCCTCGTTGACCCAGTCGACGTTCAGCTGCGAGATGTTGTTCGCGCCGTTGGCGATCGTGCTGCCGTCGAAGAGCGGCTGCATCAGGGTGTAACCGGTCGGCCAGTCCGGGGACCAGCCGAACCACATCACGTCGAACTTGTTGTCGATCTGCTGGATCTGGTCGTAGTAGCTGGTGGAGTCCAGCTGCTTGATGACCGGGTCGAAGCCGGCCGCCTTGAGGGCGTTCTCGATGACGACCTTGGTCTTGTCGTAGGTGTTGCTCTGGGGGAAGGCGTAGACGACCTTCTGGCCCTCCTTGCCGGCCTCCTTCAGCAGCTTCTTCGCCGCCTCCGGGTCGCCCATCGGCTTCTTCAGCTTGCCGTAGACGTCGTCCTTGGCGTAGCCGAGGATGTCGGGGCTGAGGATGGAGGTCGCGTAGTCACCGGCCGAGGGACCACCGTAGATCTTGCGGATCTGCTCCAGCGGCCAGGCGTGGATGAGCGCCTGACGCACCTTCACGTCGGTGATCCGCTTGGTGTTGATCGCGTAGTAGTAGATGCCGGTCAGCAGGCCGTTGAAGGTCCGCTTCTTCAGCTCGGGGTCGGTGAGGACCTTCTGGATGCGCTCGGCCGGGACGCCGCTGTACGCCATGACCGCGTACTGGTCGTCGCCGTCGTTGGCGATCAGGCGGTCGGTGGCCTGGAGGGACTCGGGGCCGAACTCGTAGACGATGCTGTCCGGGTACGCGTTGCGGATCGAGTCCGTGTTGGGGTCCCAGTGCGGGTTGCGCACCAGCGTCATGGACTTGTCGACGGAGTGCGCCTTGATCCGGTACGGACCGCAGCTCATCGGGTCCTTGTCGTACTTCTCCTTGGTGTCGCCCTTGACCGGGACGGCCGCGTAGGAGTTCATCGCCAGGGTGAAGTTGAGGTCCAGGCGGGGCTCGGCCAGCTTGAAGGTGATCGTCTTGGCCTTGGCGTCGACGACGACCGAGTCGAGGTGCTTGCCGCCGTACGGGCCCTTGTACTTCGAGCGGTAGTCGCCCGGGCCGACCAGCGCGTTCTGGACGTAGCCGGCGCCCTCGGTGGTGAAGCTGGCGAAGCCGCGCTCGATGCCGTGGCGCACGTCCTCGACGGTGAGCTCCTTGCCGTCCTCCCACTTCAGACCGTCCTTCAGGGTGAAGGTCCAGGTCTTGCCGCCGTCGGACATGGTGCCCGCGTCGGTGGCGAGGTCGCCGACCAGCTTCATCGAGCCGTCCGCGGCGATCTTGTAGCCGGTCAAGCCGCGGATGAAGAGGTCACCGACCGCGGAGTTCCACGAGAAGTAGATGCGCTGCGGGTCCAGGTGCGAGAAGTCGTCCGGGGCGATGCCGCGGATCGTGCCGCCCTTCTTCGCGCCCGCGATCTCGGGGGCCGGACCGGTGGAGTCGGCCTTCGTGCCGACGACGACCGCGCCGGTGTACTTGTCGGCACCGCCGTGCCCGGCGCCGTTGCCGCCCTTCTTGGCCGTGCTGCCGCTGCTGCACGCGGAGAGGACCATCGAACCGCCGGCTGCGACCGACGTGGCGATGACGAAGTTTCTGCGGGAAAGGGACATGGCTTCCTGCTCTGGTCGATGGAGAGAAACGTTCGGTCCGGTGGGCCCCGTCGCCCGGCCGGAGGAAGTGCGGTTCAGCGCTTGGTCTTCGGGTCCAGTGCGTCACGCACCGAGTCGCCCAGCAGGTTGAAGGCGATGACGAAGATCACCATCGAGACGCCGGGGAAGAGCATGAACGTGATGTCGCTCTGGTAGACGTCCGAGCCGCGCTGGATCATCACGCCCCAGTCGGGTGTCGGGGAGGTCAGCCCGACACCGAGGAAGGCGAGGCCCGCCTCCGCGGTGACGTACATGGGCAGCGCGAGCGTGGCCTGGATCAGGATCGGCGTCCAGAGGTTGGGCAGCAGTTCCTTGAAGACGATCCGGAACGGCGAGGCGCCGGTCACCTTCGCGGCCTCGACGAACTCGCGCTCGCGCAGGGCGAGTACCTCGCCGCGCAGGAGTCGGGCGATGGAGGCCCAGCCGAACGCGGTCATGACCGTGATGAGGCTGACGACGGTCAGCCAGACCGGGGTGTTCTCCTCCGGGGAGACCAGGATCGAGATCATCACCGGCCAGAAGGCGATGAAGAAGAGCGTGGAGGGGAAGGCCAGCAGGATGTCGATGACCCGGCCCACGAAGTAGTCGGTCTTCCCGCCCAGGTAGCCCGCGGTGATGCCGACGGCGATGCCGATCACCGTCACCAGCAGGGTGGTCGCGGCGGCGATGAGCAGGGAGTTGCGGATCCCGTAGAGCAGGAAGGTGAAGACGTCCCGGCCGAGTCCGGGCTCGATGCCGAACCAGAAGTCGCCGCTGATGCCGCCGTTGGGCAGTACCGGGTAGCTGAAGTCGTCCAGCAGACCGGGTTCGTTCTGCCCGTACGTCGTGTACGGGTCCTTGCCGTACAGCTTCGCGATCAGCGGCGCGCAGATACCGACCGCGAAGAAGAAAATGACCACATAGGCCGATATCACGCCGGTGCGGTCGCGCTTGAAGCGCCGCCAGGCCATCTTGCCCGGGGACCGTCCGTCGCCGCCCTTCGAGGCGGACTTGTCGGATATCGGCTGCTTCGCGTCCGCCGTCTCAAGTGGCGTGGCTGCTTGCGAGGTTGGAATCGTCATGGTGCTCCTGGCCCGGAGGGTCGAAGGACTCCGCAGGGCAACACCTACGGGCTACCCGGACTTTTTCAACGCAATTCATGCAGGGTCAATGAATGTCCGACGCCCTTGGGGTGCTCTTTGGAAACTTTGCCATTGCATTGCCTTTTCTGGGGCGTGGCTTTGCTTCCACTTGGGTTTTTCGAAGACATGTTCGTCACTTAACGGTCTAAGTCCGGCAATGAGTCCGATATGCGGGCGCTGTTGTCTCGGAATCCGTACATCCGGTCGGACGGGCTCGTGGATGATGCGCATTCGATGCGCAGCCGTTACCTCTCCGCTGTGCGGCGGGCGTCCGGACCTCCCCTTTTCCCGGTCCGCGCGGGGGTGGGGCGAGGAGAAGCGGAGACGGTCGCGCGGTGCCACTCGGGTGGGGCCCCGACGCGCCCGAATGGGTGGAGTAAATGTGCATCATGTCCCTTGTGCGGTGATATTTGACCCCAAGTGAGACGGAGCACCAAGAGGAGGCACTCCATGCGCGGAGCCACACAGGCCAGGTGGGCCGCATGTGCGGTGGTCGTCGCCCTGGCGGCGACGGCATGCGGCGGAGGGGGCGGCAGCAGTGGCGGCGGTGGGGCCGACGGAATCGTGAGCTCCTCCTGGGGGGACCCGCAGAACCCGCTCGAACCGGCGAACACCAACGAGGTCCAGGGCGGCAAGGTCCTCGACATGATCTTCCGGGGTCTCAAGAGGTACGACCCGAAGACTGGCGCGGCCGACAACATGCTCGCCGAGAAGATCGAGACCAAGGACAACCAGAACTTCACCGTCACCGTGAAGGACGGATGGACCTTCAGCAACGGCGAGAAGGTCACCGCGAAGTCGTTCGTGGACGCCTGGAACTACGGCGCCCTGCTGAAGAACAACCAGAAGAACGCCTACTTCTTCGGTTACATCGACGGATACGACAAGGTCCACCCCGACTCCGGAACCTCCACCGCGACCACGCTCTCCGGCCTGAAGACCGTCAACGACCGGACCTTCACGGTCAAGCTGTCGCAGAAGTTCTCCCTGTGGCCCGACACCCTCGGCTACCCGGCCTTCGCCCCGCTGCCCAAGGCCTTCTTCACCGACCACGCGGCCTGGGTGTCCAAGCCCATCGGCAACGGCCCGTACAAGGTCGACAAGTACACCAAGGGCTCGGCGATGAGCCTGCGCAAGTGGGACGGGTACCCCGGCGACGACAAGGCGCAGAACGGCGGCATCGACCTCAAGGTCTACACCGACAACAACACCGCCTACACGGACCTGACGGCCGGCAACCTCGACCTCGTCGACGACGTGCCCGCCTCGCAGCTGAAGAACGTGAAGGCGGACCTCGGCGACCGCTACATCAACACCCCGGCCGGCATCATCCAGACCCTCGCCTTCCCCTTCTACGACAAGAAGTGGGACACCCCCGGCGGCGTCAAGGTCCGCCAGGGCCTGTCGATGGCGATCAACCGGCAGCAGATCACCGACCAGATCTTCCAGAAGACCCGCACTCCCGCGTCCGACTGGACCTCCCCGGTCCTCGGCGCGGACGGCGGCTTCAAGGAGGGGCTGTGCGGCGCGCCCTGCGAGTACGACGCGGCGAAGGCCAAGAAGCTGATCGAGGAGGGCGGCGGCATCCCCGGCGGCCAGCTCAAGATCTCGTACAACGCCGACACCGGCTCCCACAAGGAGTGGGTCGACGCCATCTGCAACAGCATCAACAAGGTGATGGGCGACAACAAGGCGTGCGTCGGCGGTCCCGTCGGCACCTTCGCCGACTTCCGCAGCCAGGTCACCCAGCAGAAGCTGACCGGCGCCTGGCGGGCCGGCTGGCAGATGGACTACCCGCTCATCCAGAACTTCCTCCAGCCGCTCTACTACACCAACGCCTCGTCCAACGACGGCAAGTGGAGCAACAAGCAGTTCGACGACCTGGTCGACAAGGCCAACGCCGAGACGGACAAGGCCAAGGCCGTCTCGACCTTCCAGGACGCCGAGCGGGTCCTGGCCGACCAGATGCCCGTCATCCCGCTCTGGTACCAGAACGGCAGCGCCGGTTACTCGGACCGGATCTCCGACGTCAGCCTGAACCAGTTCAGCGTCCCGGTGTACGAGCAGATCAAGGTCAAGTGACCCGTCGGGGCCGGGTGGCCGGTGTGCTTCCCCGCACCGGCCACCCGGCCCCACCGTCCCGCACCGGCCACCCGACAGGCCCTCACCGTCCCCGACGCGTCACTCCCCAGCCCCGAGTTCCTGACCCCGCGACTTCCGGAGCCCTTCATGGGACGTTATGTGATCCGGCGGCTGCTGCAGATGATCCCGGTCTTCTTCGGCACCACGCTGTTGATCTTCCTCATGGTGAATGTGATGGGCGACCCCATCGCGGGCCTGTGCGGCGACCGCCAGTGCGACCCGGCGACCGCTGCCCAGCTCCGTGCGGAATTCGGCCTCGACAAGCCCGTGTGGCAGCAATACCTCACCTACATGGGCAACGTCTTCACCGGAGACTTCGGCACCGCGTTCAACGGGCAGAAGGTCACCGAGCTGATGGCCACCGCCTTCCCCATCACCATCCGGCTCACCATCGTGGCGATCGTCTTCGAGATCGTCATCGGCATCAGCCTCGGCGTCGTCACCGGCCTGCGCCGCGGCCGCCCCGTCGACACCACCGTGCTCATCCTGACCCTGGTCGTCATCTCCGTACCGACCTTCGTCACCGGCCTGCTGCTGCAACTCCTGCTGGGCGTCGAGTGGGGCGTCATCAAACCCTCCGTGTCGCCGGAGGCCCCCTTCAACGAACTGCTGGTACCCGGGATCGTCCTGGCCTCGGTCTCCCTGGCCTACGTCACCCGGCTCACCCGCACCTCGATCGCCGAGAACGCCCGCGCCGACTACGTCCGCACCGCCGTGGCCAAGGGCCTGCCGCAGCACCGCGTCGTCATCCGGCACCTGCTGCGCAACTCGCTGATCCCGGTCGTCACCTTCATCGGCACCGACGTGGGCGCCCTGATGGGCGGGGCGATCGTCACGGAGCGGATCTTCAACATCCACGGCGTCGGCTACCAGCTCTACCAGGGCATCCTGCGCCAGAACTCCCAGACCGTCGTCGGCTTCGTCACGATCCTGGTCCTCGTCTTCCTGGCGGCGAACCTGATCGTCGACCTCCTGTACGCCGTACTCGACCCGAGGATCCGCTATGCCTGAGCAGACACCGGACGAGGTGATCTCGTCGGCCGGAGCGGGAGGTGTGATGGACCTCGCCCTGGAGGAGGGCGCGACCCTCGAGAAGACGCCGGGCGGCCCCGAGGGCACCGGCCCCGCCGAGAAGCCGCGCAGCCTGTGGTCCGACGCCTGGCGGGACCTGCGCCGCAACCCGGTCTTCATCATCTCCGCCCTGGTCATCCTCTTCCTGGTGATCATCTCGATCTGGCCCTCGCTGATCGCCGACCAGGACCCCCTCGACTGCGACCTGGGCAAGGCCCAGGAGGGCTCCCAGCCCGGCCACCCCTTCGGCTTCGACGGACAGGGCTGCGACGTCTACACCCGGACCGTCTACGGGGCCAGGAACTCGGTCACCGTGGGCGTCTGCTCCACCCTCGGGGTCACCCTGCTCGGCGGGCTGCTCGGCGGCCTGGCCGGCTTCTTCGGCGGCTGGTGGGACTCGGTCCTCTCCCGCATCACCGACGTCTTCTTCGGCATCCCCGTGGTCCTCGGCGGCCTGGTCTTCCTCTCCGTGGTCACCAGCTCCACCGTCTGGCCGGTGATCGGCTTCATCGTGCTGCTGGGCTGGCCGCAGATCGCCCGCATCGGCCGCGGCTCCGTGATCACCGCCAAACAGAACGACTACGTGCAGGCGGCACGGGCGCTCGGCGCCTCCAACACCCGGATGATGCTCCGCCACATCGCCCCGAACGCCATCGCGCCGGTGATCGTCGTCGCGACCATCGCACTCGGTACGTACATCTCGCTGGAGGCGACCCTGTCGTTCCTCGGCGTCGGGCTGAAACCGCCGGCCGTCTCCTGGGGCATCGACATCTCCGCCGCGTCCCAGTACATCCGCAACGCCCCGCACATGCTGCTCTGGCCCGCCGGAGCCCTGGCGATCACCGTGCTCGCCTTCATCATGCTCGGCGACGCGGTGCGCGACGCCCTCGACCCCAAGCTGCGCTGAGGAGCCCGCTGCCATGTTGCTCGAAGTGCGCGATCTGCACGTGGAGTTCCACACCCGCGACGGCGTGGCCAAGGCCGTCAACGGGGTCAACTATTCGGTGGCCGAGGGCGAGACGCTGGCCGTCCTCGGCGAGTCCGGCTCCGGCAAGTCCGTCACCGCGCAGGCCATCATGGGCATCCTCGACATGCCCCCGGGAAAGATCAGCGGCGGCGAGATCCGCTTCAAGGACCGCGACCTGCTGACGATGAAGAAGGACGAGCGCCGGAGGATCCGCGGCCAGGAGATGGCCATGATCTTCCAGGACGCGCTCTCCTCCCTCAACCCCGTGCTCAGCGTGGGACAACAGCTCGGCGAGATGTTCGAGGTGCACCGGGGGATGTCCCGCAAGGACTCCCGGGCGAAGGCCGTCGAGCTGATGGACCGGGTCCGCATCCCGGCCGCGAAGGAACGCGTCGGGAACTACCCGCACCAGTTCTCCGGCGGCATGCGCCAGCGCATCATGATCGCGATGGCGATGGCGCTGGAACCCTCGCTGATCATCGCGGACGAACCCACCACCGCCCTCGACGTGACCGTCCAGGCCCAGGTGATGGACCTGCTCGCCGAGCTCCAGCGCGAGCTGAACATGGGCCTGATCCTGATCACCCACGACCTGGGAGTGGTCGCGGACGTCGCCGACAAGATCGCCGTGATGTACGCGGGCCGGATCGTCGAGTCCGCCCCCGTCCACGAGATCTACCGGGCACCCGCCCACCCGTACACCAGGGGCCTGCTCCAGTCGATCCCGCGCCTGGACCAGAAGGGCCGGGAGCTGTACGCGATCAAGGGCCTGCCGCCCAACCTGCTGCACATCCCGCCCGGCTGCGCCTTCAACCCGCGCTGCCCGATGGCCCAGGACGTCTGCCGGGGCGAGGTGCCGCCGCTGTTCGAGGTGGCCGAGCACCGCGAGAGCGCCTGCTACTTCTGGAAGGAGACGCTCGATGCGCGCTGACGACTCGGCGACCGGCACGGTGCGCGGGGCGGCCGTGGGGACCGGCGAGCCGATCCTGGAGGTCCGCGACCTGGCCAAGCACTACCCGCTGACGCAGGGCATCCTGTTCAAGAAGCAGATCGGCGCGGTCAAGGCCGTCGACGGGGTCTCCTTCGACCTGGCCGCGGGCGAGACGCTCGGCATCGTGGGGGAGTCCGGCTGCGGCAAGTCGACCGTGGCCAAGATGCTGGTGCACCTGGAACACCCGACGGCCGGCGCGATCAGGTACAAGGGCGAGGACGTCACCAAGCTGTCGGGGCGCGCCCTGAAGGCGGTGCGCCGCAACATCCAGATGGTGTTCCAGGACCCGTACACCTCCCTCAACCCGCGCATGACCGTCGGCGACATCATCGGGGAGCCGTACGAGATCCACCCCGAGGTGGCCCCGAAGGGCGACCGCCGCCGGAAGGTCCAGGACCTGCTGGACGTCGTCGGCCTCAACCCGGAGTACATCAACCGCTATCCGCACCAGTTCTCCGGCGGCCAGCGCCAGCGCATCGGCATCGCCCGCGGGCTGGCCCTGAACCCCGAGATCATCGTCGCCGACGAACCCGTGTCCGCCCTCGACGTCTCCGTCCAGGCGCAGGTGGTCAACCTGCTGGACCGGCTCCAGGCGGAGTTCGGGCTCGCTTACGTCTTCATCGCGCACGACCTGTCGATCGTCCGGCACATCTCCGACCGGGTCGGCGTCATGTACCTGGGCCGGATCGTGGAGATCGGCTCCGACGAGCAGATCTACGACCACCCCACGCACCCGTACACCCAGGCGCTGCTGTCCGCCGTCCCGGTGCCGGACCCGACGGCCCGTGAGCACCGGGAGCGGATCATCCTGCACGGCGACGTCCCCTCGCCGGCCAACCCGCCCTCCGGCTGCCGCTTCCGCACCCGCTGCTGGAAGGCGCAGGAACGGTGCGAACTGGAGGTGCCTCTGCTGGCGGTCCCGGCCGTCTTCCGGCTGACGGAGACCATGGCCAAGCACGACTCGGCCTGCCACTTCGCGGAGGAGAAGCAGGTGGTGCCGCCGGAGGGGCTGCTGGAGACACCGGGCGGGCCGGTCGCGCCGGGCGCCGCAGAAGGGACGGACGAGGCGGACGGGGGAGCGGACGGGGCGGGTGCGCAGGGTGTGCCGGGTGCCGCGGACGAGGAAGGGGAGAAAGGCGGCGGGAGCGAGGAAGGGGAGAAGGACGGCGGGAGCGAGGACCCGGACGGGGGCCGGGACGGCGGGGCCCCGCCCGCCGGGAGCAGCCGGGTGAGCTGAGCCCCGGGGCGCGTTCACAGCGGGGCAACCCGGCCGTCCCACGTCCGATACACGGACCCGTCAGCATGGCCGGTGTGCGGCCGTGCGGGTGCCGTGGACCGGCCGGGAGCCCTCACAACTCCCGGCCGGTTGCCCGATCGCGCACCACGCGGGCCAACCCCTTGTCCGACGGAGCGGCGGCGGTGGAGGATCGCTCGCGTGATACTCACTCGGGGGGCAAGGGTCACCGGCGCCGTTCTCTGCGCGGTGCTCGCGGTGATCGTCGCGGGCTGGATCGTACGGGACGTCGGCGCCGTCGACGATCCGGCGCGGCTGTGGAGCCATTGGGCCGGTTACTACGACGCGCGGCTTCCGGCACCACCCGCCACCTCGGCCTACGACGTGGTGTTGTTGCCGGTGTACCTCGCCGCGGCCGTCGCCGCCCTGCGCTCGTCGGTGGCCGCCACCGCGCTGGTCGCGGCCGGGGTGGTCACGATCGCCGTGCGGCTCCCCGGGCTCTGGACCATCGGCGGGAACGGGACGGCCGCCCGGTTCACCGACGACCTGCGCACCCGCGCCCTGCTCAGCGCCTTCGCGGCGCTCGCGGCGGGCATCGCGCTGATCATCACCGCCGGGGCCGGCCGCAGGGCGCCGTACGACTCCTCCGAACGCCTCCCGGCCCGGCCCGGCCGGGGCGCGGGCGTGATCGCCTTCCTGGGCCTCGGCGCGGCGGGGGCGGTCGTGATCGCCTGGGAGATCCGCCAGGCGGTGCGGTTCGCCGACGCCCCCTTCGACGTCTACCCCGACTGGTACGTCGGCGGGGACCGGATCGCGCACGGGCTGATCGACCCGCCGCCCGGCTGGTTCACGGTGGTCCTGGCGCTGCTCTGCCTGTCCGCGGCGGTGAGTGCGTTGGCCCGCGCCGCGCACGCGCGGCCGTTCGGCATGATCGCCGCCGTGCTGCTGCTGTTCGGCGGGGTGATGGGCGTGGCCCGTTCCGTGCACCACGAGCTGCTGGAGCGCTTCGGCGGACTGCCGGTGGAGGAGCAACTCCTCGTGCTGACCTCGTTCTTCGAGGTGGCGGCCGGAGTCGTGGCGCTGCTGGCGATGTCCCTGCCGGGCCCCGCCGACGTCCCCGCCCCGCCCCACCAGGGCTACGGGCAGGGGTACGGCTATCCGCGGCCCGGTGTCTTCGGGCCGCCGCCGCCGTCCCAGCCGCCGCCCGGCTGGTGACGGACCCGCCGCCCGGACGCGCCCCTTCCGCCCGGTGTCACCGGCCGGGCGGAAGGAGCGGCCCGCGGGCCTATCCGTCCAGGCCCAACGACCGCTTCAGGAAGTCGACCTGGAGCAGCAGCAGGTTCTCCGCCACCTGCTCCTGCGGTGTCATGTGCGTCACCCCGCTGAGCGGCAGCACCTCGTGCGGGCGTCCGGCCGAGAGCAGCGCCGACGAGAGCCTGAGCGAGTGCGCGACCACCACGTTGTCGTCCGCCAGGCCGTGGACGATCATCATCGGCCGCGCCTGGTCGGCGGCCTCCGAGAGCCCCTCGTCCGTGATCACCGAGTTGCGCGCGTACACCTCGGGCTGCTTCGCCGGGTCGCCGAGGTAGCGCTCGGTGTAGTGGGTGTCGTACAGCCGCTGGTCGGTCACCGGCGCGCCCACCACCGCCGCGTGGAACACGTCGGGTCGGCGCAGCACGGCCAGGGCCGCCAGGTAGCCGCCGAACGACCAGCCGCGGATCGCCACCCTGCCGAGGTCCAGCGGGAACCGGTCGGCCAGCGCGTGCAGCGCCTCGATCTGGTCGTCCACCACCACGTGGGCCATGTCGTCCTTGACGGCCTTCTCCCAGCCCGGCGAACGCCCCGGCGTGCCCCGGCCGTCCGCGACCACGACCGCGAAGCCCTGGTCGGCGAACCACTGCGAGGTCAGATGCGGGTTGTGGGCGGCGAGCACCCGGCGGCCGTGCGGGCCGCCGTACGGGTCCATCAGGACCGGAAGCGGGCCGTCCGACTCGTCGTACCCCTCGGGGAGCAGCACGGCGCACGGAATCCGCCGTGCGCCCCCCTCGGTGAGGTGGGGGCGGGCGGAGAGAACCGGCCGTTCGGAACGGTTCGCCACCGTGGCGACCGACTTGCCGTCCCGGAACACCTCGACGTGGGCGCCCGGCCGGTCGGGCACCTGGGAGACCATGACCGTCACCCCGCCCGCGCGCACCGCCGAATGCACCCCGGCCCCTTCGGAGACCCGCTCCACACCCAGTTCGTTGACCCGGTAGACGTGGCTCTCGCCGATCTCCGGCGCCGCGGCCCCCTCACCGGCCGACGCCGACACCAGGATGTCGGACTCCCCGACGTCCAGGACCGCCTGGATCTGCAACTGTGCCCCGGTCAGCGGCCGGTCGCCCACCGCGAGCACCCGCGCCCCGCCCTCGTCCGCGATCCGCACGAGCCGCCCGTCCGGCGCCCAGGCCGGCACCCCGGGGAGGATTTCCAGCCATACGGGGTCCTCGTCGGCGTGCACCGTCCGCGTCGCGCCGGTCTCCGTGTCCACCGCCAGGAAGAGCTGGCTCTGCTGGTCACGGGCCTGGACGAGCAGCAGCGGCGCCCCGTTCGACGACCAGTGCACCTGTGCCAGGTAGGGATGGCGGGCCCGGTCCCAGACCACCTCGGTACGGGTGCCGTCCAGGCCCATCACGAAGAGCCGCACCTCGGCGTTGGGCGTCCCGGCCGCCGGGTAGGCGACCTCGGCGGGCCTGCGGTCGGGGTGCGCGGAGTCGGAGATCCACCACCGCTGCACGGGGCTGTCGTCGACCCGGGCGACCAGCAGCCGGTCCGACTGCGGCGACCACCAGAAGCCCCGCGACCGCTGCATCTCCTCGGCCGCGATGAACTCCGCGAGGCCGTACGTGACGTTCGCCCCGTCCGGTTCGGCGAGCGCCCGGTCCCCGTCGCCCTCCGCCCCCACGACACGCAGCTCACCCTTGGACACGTATGCGACGTGTCGCCCGTCCGGTGACGGTCGCGGGTCGATCACCGGGCCCGGAACCGGCAACGCGCGGGCCGTTCCCGCCCGCAGCTCGGCGACGTACACCTTCCCGGAGAGTGCGAAAGCGGCCAACTCGGCGGCCGCGTCGACCGCGTAGCCGACGATCCCCGACGATCCCTCGCGGCTGCGCTCGCGCCGGGCCCGCTCCTGCGCCGACAGCCGCTCCTGCGAACCGCCCAGCAGGGCAACGGGATCGGCGACCATGCGTTCCTCCGGCGCCCCGTCCTTCGGCAGGTCCAGGACCCACAGCCGGCCCGTCCGGTCCGTACCCGACTCCGAGCGGATGAAGATCACCCGCTCCCCGTCGGGGGAGACGGTGAACGCACGGGGTGCTCCGAGGCTGAAACGCATCGTTCGGGCGTGTTGGCGGGGGAACGAGATCTTCTGCGAAGTCATGTGTCGAACCTAGCCCCCGACCACCCGTTCGTGCGCCCCTCGTGCTGCCGTGCTCCGAACAATGCGTTGGCACGGATAGTTATGATCCGTAGCGCTCGGTGGGTATGAACCTGCTGGCTCCGTGTGTGCTGCCCGTCCCGACCGTATTGATGGAACTGATGGAGGTGAACCGCCGTGGCACTCTCGATTTCGGCGGTGGTGCTGCTGGCGATCGTCGTCTTCCTGCTGATCCGGAAAGCCGGACTGAAGGGCGGACATGCGGTGGTCTGCGCGCTGCTCGGTTTCTATCTCGCCAGCTCGTCGATCGCGCCCACCATTTCGGAGCTGACCACGAACGTGGCGGGCATGATCGGCGGCATCAAGTTCTGAGCCCCGCCCTCCGGGCCCCGTCCCGTCGGCGGGCCGCGGGCCGCGGTCCGCGCCCGGCGGGCTGTGGACCGGGGACGGACCGGGGACGGGTCGCGGATCGCGGGTGACCGACCGGTGGTCCACCGGTGGGTGTCCGGTGTGCGGTGGGTGCGCGTACGGTGCGCGGGCGGTGATCGGTCCGCCCGGCTCGTAGGCTGTTCCCCATGACGGACCATCCCGCCCGGCGTCTGCTCCTGGTGCACGCGCACCCCGACGACGAGTCGATCAACAATGGCGCCACCATGGCCAAGTACGCGGCCGAAGGCGCCCAGGTCACCCTGGTGACCTGCACACTCGGCGAGGAGGGCGAGGTCATTCCGCCCGGACTCGCCCATCTCGCCTCCGACCGGGACGACACCCTCGGCCCGTACCGGCAGGGTGAACTCGCCGCGGCGATGAAGGAGCTGGGGGTCACCGACCACCGGCTCCTCGGCGGCCCCGGCCGCTTCCGCGACTCCGGAATGATGGGCGCCGAGCAGAACCACCGCCCCGGCGCCTTCTGGACGGCCGACGTGGACGACGCCGCCGGACACCTGGTGGAGATCATCCGCGAGGTGCGTCCGCAGGTCCTCGTCACCTACGACTCCGACGGCGGTTACGGGCACCCCGACCACATCCAGGCGCACCGGGTCGCGATGCGCGCCGCGGACCTGGCCGCCGATCCCGAGTACCGCGCCGGGTCCGGCGCCCCGCACGCCGTCGCCAAGATCTACTGGAACCGGGTGCCGCGCACCGTCGCGGAGGACGGCCTCGCCCGCCTCCGGGAGACGGCGCCGGACGCCTTCCCCTTCCCCGGCGTCGCCGCCCTCGACGACCTGCCGGGCGTGGCCGACGACTGCCGGATCGCCGCGGAGATCGACGGCTCGGCCCACGCCGCCGCGAAGGCCGCCGCGATGCGCGCCCACGCCACCCAGATCACCGTCGACGGCCCCCTCTTCGCCCTCTCCAACGGCCTCGGGCAGCCGCTCCTCACCACCGAGTACTACGAGTTGATGCGCGGCACGTACGGGGCTCCCCGGGGCACCCGGGAGGACGACCTGTTCGCGGGCCTGGCGGAGGCGGAGCGATGAGCGGCGGGGAGCGGCGCGAGCCGCGCCCCCGGACGCCCGCCGGGAACGCCGCGGCCACCGGCCTCGCCGCCCCCGTCAATCCCGGGCGGATCGCCTCCTACGTGGGTCTCGCCCTGCTCGGCGCGCTCGTGGGGATCGCCGGAGCGCTCGTCCAAGCCGCCTGGTTCCCCGCCGGATTGCTGCTCGCGCTGCTGGCCGCCGGCGGTCTCTTCTACGGCGGCCGCCGGGTCTTCGACACCCAGCTCGGCGCCCTGGCGCCCGCCGCGGGCTGGCTGATTTCGATCGTTGTTCTGCTCGGTGGGCGGCCGGAGGGCGACTATGTCTTCGGCGGCGAACTGGGCCTGATCCTCTTCATGCTCGGCGGGATGGCCGTCGCTGTGATCTGTGCCACCATGTCGCGGTCGCTTCTGCGGGGTGCCGACAGCGACCGACCTGGCAAGTAATGTGCCATCTCCGATCCCGTAATGCCCCTTGTCCTTCCGGCGGCCACCCGGCCGTTTCCCCCGGTCGCGGGGTGTCTGCCGGTGGCGGCCAGTATGGTGGTTCGCGCGCCGAGCCGTCCCCAGGCCTGCGGCATGGGGGAAGTACGGGCGGCGGAGCCAATCGGGAGAACCTGCTTTGAGTCGTGAAACTGACAGTTCGTCCTCCGGGCCCCAGGGGCGCGGAGGAGCCGCGTACCCTTCGGGGACGCCGCCGTACGGATCCCGCCAGTATCCGTCGCTGCACCCTTCGCAGGACGCCCCGGAGGGGGCCCCGGAACCTGCGGATCCTCCTCGGTCCGAAGAGCCGAAGACCGAGACGACGCTGACGACGCGGATCCGGATCAACATCCCGGGGTCGCGCCCCATCCCGCCCGTCGTCATGCGTACGCCCGTGGGCGAGGCCGACAGCGAGGGCGCCGAGCGCACGGGCAGCATCCCGCGCCCCGCGCGGCCCGTGTCGGACGGCGCCCCGGACACGCCCGACGCCGCACCGGCCGCCGAGAAGCGGACGGGTGCCGCGACGGCCGAACCGGCCGCGGAGAAGTCGGCCAAGGAGCCGAGCGGCAGCGACTGGTTCGCCCCGCGCAAGCCCCTCGCGAACGGCTCGAAGCCCTCGCCCTCCGGCGGCGGCACGCTGGGCGGCAACGCGCCCCTCGGCGGGGACCCGGCCGGTGGCGGCGGCACCCTCGGGGGCAACGCGCCGCTCGGCGGCCCCTCCGGCGGCGGCCCGGCCAACGGCGCGGAACGCCCCGAGGGCCCCGCGCCCACCCCGCCCCGCCCCGACCTGCCGTACTTCTCGGACGGTCCGCAGCACACGGGCGGCCAGGGCGTGCCCCGCCTCGACGGCGACGACTTCGGCGCCGACGACGCCCCCACGGGCGGCCCGCGTCCCACGCCGAGCCTCGGGGTGCGCACCCAGCCTCCCGGCGGTCCCACCACGGGTCCGGTCACCGGCGCCTCGTCCCTCACCCCGAACCTCGACGGTCCCGGCGGCCTCGGCTCCGGCCCGGCCGGTCCCGGCGGCGCGGGCGGTGTGCCGCCGCGGATGTCGGACGACACGGCGGTGCTGACGCCGCAGTTCGCGGCCCCGGCCCCCGGAGGGCCCGACGGCAACGTCTCCGGTGACACGCTCACCAGCGGCATCCCCGTCGTCCCGCCGGAGCACCGGACCGCCTCCCCGTTCCCGGCCCCGCCCGGTCTCGGCGAGCGCGCGGGCGCGGTGTCCGGCGGTCCGGGCGACCCGATGGGCACCGGCCCGGCCGGCCCCGGCGGCCCCGCCGCGCCCGCCCGGCCCGAACCGGCTTCCTCGTCCTCCTCGTCCGCGCCCGCGAAGAAGGGCCGCTCCAAGCTGGTCCTCCTCGGCGTGGGCGTCGTCGGCCTGGTCGGTGTCGCCTACGGCGCAGGGCTGCTGATGAACCACTCCGAGGTCCCCAAGGGCACCACCGTCCTCGGCGTCGACATCGGCGGCGGCACGAAGGACGACGGCGTCGCGAAGCTGGACGCAGCCCTCGGCAAGCGCGCCGAGGCCCCGCTCCAGCTGTCCGTGGCCGGCAAGAAGACCGAACTCGTGCCGGACAAGGCGGGGCTCGCCCTGGACAGCCAGGCGACCGTGCGCGCCGCGGCCGGCAGCGACTACAACCCGGTCTCCGTCATCGGCTCCCTGTTCGGCAACAAGCGCAACGTCGACCCGGTGATCCCGGTCGACGAGGAGAAGCTCGGCGTCGCGCTGACGGACCTGGCGGGCGTCTCCGGCTCGGCCAGCGACGGCACGATCAAGTTCGCGCCGAACAAGGTCACCGCCGTCCCCGGCAAGCCGGGCAAGGCGCTGGACGTCGACCAGTCGATGATCTCGGTCCGTGACGCGTACCGCACCCAGGTGCAGACCGGCCGGTCGAACGTCGTCGAACTGCCCGTCACCACCCGCGAGCCCACCATCACCCGGGCCGAACTGGACCGGGCGATGAAGGAGTTCGCGAAGCCCGCGATGTCCGGGCTGGTCACCATCAAGGCGGGGGCGAAGGAGATCCAGTTCGGCCCGTCCCGGTCGCTGCCGCAGATCCTCACGATGGTGCCGATCGAGGGCAAGCTGGTCCAGCACTACGACAAGAAGGCCATCGACGAGCTCTGCGACGGCGTCTTCGACGGCATCATGGTCACCAAGGGCGACGGCAAGAAGCACCAGCTCAACGCGGACGACGTGGCTGCGGCCATGAACACCGCGCTGCTCGGCAAGACCCTTGCCGAACGGACCGCCGTCATCGACCTCGGCGGCAACGGCTGACCTTCCGACGCACCGAACCGCACCACCCGCCCGCCCCCGTCCGGACCCACCGGCCGGGGGCGGCGCCGTTTCCCGGGCCGGTGCCGCGCCACCGTTCCCGTACTGCCTTGGAAGCGTCCCGCCCGGGAACGGCTTGCCCGCAGTCACAAACCGGGCATGACATCTGTCATCCCGTTTCCACGACCGGCGACCCTGCCGCCCCCACCCCGCCCTCCGCCACGCTGGAGGCATGACAACGAAAGCCGCCGAGGCCACCGGGGCGAGGACCGCCGCGGTCCGCTTCGACCAGGTCAGCAAGGCGTACGGAGAGGTACGCGCCGTCGACGGGCTCACCCTCGAACTGCACCCCGGGGAGACCGTCGCACTCCTCGGCCCCAACGGTGCCGGGAAGTCCTCCACCCTGGACCTGCTGCTCGGTCTGCGCACCGCGGACTCCGGCACGGTCCGGGTCTTCGGCACGACCCCGCAGGACGCCATCGCCGGGGGCCGGGTCGGCGCGATGCTCCAGACCGGCGGCCTGATGGAGGACGTCACCGTCGAGGAACTGGTCCGCCTCGGCTGTTCCCTGCACCCCAGACCCCACCCGGTGGGCGAGGTGATGTCCCGCGCCGGCATCGCGCAGATCGCCGGCCGGATGGTCAACAAGCTCTCCGGCGGCCAGGAACAGCGCGTCCGTTTCGCGCTCGCCACCGCGGGCGCCAACGACCTGATCGTCCTCGACGAGCCGACCACCGGCATGGACGTCACCGCCCGCCAGGCGTTCTGGGCCACCATGCGCGAGCAGGCCGAACAGGGCCGCACCGTCCTGTTCGCCACCCACTACCTGGAGGAGGCCGACGCGATCGCCGACCGCGTGCTCGTCCTCCACAGGGGCCGGCTGCTCGCCGACGGCACCGCCGCCGAGATCAAGGCGAGGGCCGGGGCCCGCCGGATCTCCTTCGAGCTGGAGGGCCCGGTCGACGAAACGGCCCTGCGCGGTCTGCCGTTCCTCGCCAGGCTCGACGTCACCGGCAACCGGGTCCGCATCCAGTCGCACGACGCCGACGCGACCGTCCACGCCGTCTACGGGCTCGGCCTGTACCCGCGCGAGCTCGAAGTCGCGGGACTCGGCCTGGAACAGGCCTTCGTCGCCATCACCGAGGCCGAGGAGGCCAGGACCGCATGCTGAGTTTCTTTTCATGGGCCCTGATCAGGCTCGAAATCACCCGCACCCTGCGGAACAAGAAGTTCATGTTTTTCTCGGTCGTCTACCCCTCGGTGATCTACCTCCTCATCTCCGCCACCCAGAACACCACCGACCGGATTCCGCACACCGACCTCACCTTCCAGGCCTTCTTCATGGTCTCGATGGCCTCCTTCGGCGCGCTGACCGCCGTCCTCATGGGCAACAGCGAACGCATCGCCAAGGAACGCGAGAAGGGCTGGGTCCGCCAGCTGCGGCTCACCGCGCTGCCCGGCCGCGGCTACGTCCTGGCGAAGATCGCCAGTGCCGCGGTGGTCACCCTGCCCTGCATCGTGGTGGTCTTCCTGGTCGGCGCCGCGGTCAAGAACGTACGGGTGGAGCCCTGGCAGTGGTTCGCGCTGACCGGGGTCATCTGGGCCGGTTCGCTGGTCTTCGCCGCGCTCGGGGTCGCCATCGGCTACATCGCCAGTGGGGACGCGGTCCGCCCGCTCACCATGATCATCTACTTCGGACTCTCCATCCTCGGCGGCCTGTGGATGCCCAGCGCGATCTTCCCGCAGTGGCTCCAGAACATCTCCGAGTGGCTGCCCACGCACGCGTACGCTTCTCTCGGCCAGGCGATCGAGATGGGCGGCGCGCCGCACGGCAAGGACGTCGCCGTCCTCTGCGCCTACTTCCTCCTCTTCACGGGCGCCGCGGCCCTGCTCTACCGGAAGGACACCCTGAAGGCGTGAACGACGACGAGACGTCGATGGGCACCGGGCGCCCTCCCACGAACCGCAAGCAGTTCTGGATCAAGCTGCTCTGGATCGGCATCTGGCTCGCGTTCATGAGCGCCCCGGTCAAGGACCTGGCGGGGGGCCACCACACCCCGTGGGGGACGGTACTGGGCTGGCTCGGCCTGCTGACCTTCGTGGGGTCCTACCTGCTCCTGCTCTTCCGCCACACGAGCAGGCCCCTGGACCGACGTGTCGTCCACGCCTCGATCGCCTTCCTCGGCCTCCTCTCGACCGTCCTCACCCTGACGCTCGGCACCTCGTGGCTGGTGCTCTTCGTGTATGTGTCGGTCTCCGTCGGCGCCACCCTGCCGCTGCGCACGGCTCGTTGGCTGATCCCCGCCGTCGTGGCGGTCATGGTGGGCGTCGGGCTGACGGACGACCACCCCCGCGAGATCATCACGGCCCTGATCTTTCCCGCGCTGCTCGGCGGGTTCTCGATGACGGGGGTGCGCCAGCTGATCCGTACGACGATCGAGCTGCGCGAGGCCCGAGCCACCGTCGCCCAGCTCGCCGCCAACGAGGAGCGGCTCAGGCTGGCCCGCGACCTGCACGACCTGCTCGGCCACTCGCTCTCCCTGATCACGCTCAAGAGCGAGCTGGCCGGCCGGATGCTCCCGGACCACCCGGAGCGGGCCGCCGCCCAGGTCGCGGACATCGAACAGGTCAGCCGCCAGGCCCTGATCGACGTGCGCAGCGCGGTCACCGGCTACCGTCGCCCCACCCTCCCCGGCGAACTCGCGGGCGCCCGTACGGCGCTGGCCGCCGCGGGCATCGCGGCCGACGTCCCGGCCGAGGTCCCCGACGACCTCCCCGAGAAGCCGGAGGAGGTGCTCGCCTGGGCGCTGCGGGAGGCCGTCACGAACGTCGTGCGGCACAGCGGGGCCCGCCACTGCACGGTCACCCTCGCCCGACGCCAGACCCTGGACGGCAAGGTCCTCGAACTCGCCGTCTCGGACGACGGCGTCGGCGCCTCGGGCACCACGCCGGGCAACGGCCTCACCGGCATCGGCGAACGCCTCGCCACGGTCGGCGGCACGCTGACCACCAGGTCGGGCAGGTACGGCCCCGGCTCGGGCAAGTCCGGTCCCGGTCCGGGCAGAATCGATTCGGGTTCGGGCAAAGGCTTCACGCTGACCCTGACCGTTCCGCTCGGTTCCGGCCTAGGATCCGACGAATGAGCATGATCAGACTCCTTCTGGCCGAGGACCAGTCCATGGTGCGCGAGGCCCTGGCGGCGCTTCTCGGCCTGGAACCCGACATCGAGGTGGTGGCCCAGGTCGCCCGCGGGGACGAGGTGGTGGCCGCCGCCCACGCGCACGACATCGATGTGGCGCTCCTGGACATCGAGATGCCGGGCATGACCGGCATCGACGCGGCGGCGGTGCTGCGGCGCGAACTGCCGGACGTGAAGGTGGTCGTCGTCACGACCTTCGGCCGCCCCGGCTATCTGCGCCGGGCCATGGAGTCGGGCGCCGCCGCCTTCCTGGTGAAGGACGCCCCGGCCGCCGAACTGGCCGCCGCGGTACGGAAGGTGCTCGCCGGGGAGCGCGTCATCGACCCGACACTCGCGGCGGCGGCCCTCGCCGACGGGGCGAGCCCGCTCACCGAACGCGAACGGGACGTGCTGCGGGTGGCGGCGGACGGCTCCACCAACGCGGAGATCGCCGGTGCCCTCCACCTGTCCCAGGGGACGGTGCGCAACTACCTCTCCATGGCCATCCAGAAGCTGGCGGCCCGCAACCGCGCGGAGGCGGTCCGCATCGCCCGCGAGAAGGGCTGGCTGTAGACCGTTCCGGTCCGGCCCGGAACCTGGCTTCTGGTTTCCGGCCCGGAGTCCGACCCCCGGCCCTCGGCCCGGAACCGACGGACAATTCGCGAGCGCGGACCGGCCACCTCGGGAAACACTGTGCGAATGACCTCCCAAGCCTCCGCCACCCCACCCATCCCGCCCTCCCCGACGCCGCGGGAACAGGCCCTCGGCCATGTCGCGGAACTGGCCTCGGGCCCTCCGATGGACCCGACGCTCCGGGTGACCCTCAACTTCCATCCGGACCGCCCGGTGCACGGCACGTCGATACTGGACGCGATGGCCGAGGACGGCGTCTACCGCTCGCAGTTCGTCACGGGAACCAGCAACGGCGGGCTGACCGCGCATCCCGGAGGCGACCGGTGGCGCTGGGAGAGCCGGATCTTCAACGGGGCGTACGACAAGGCCCCCGCCCATGAGCGCCCCGTCTACGGGGCGTTGAACTTCCGCCGGAAGCCGGTCGGCGGGGCCCCGCGATTCGGCTCCGCCCATTTCCGGCTGGCGGCCGGGACGCTGGGGCGGACCACGTTCTGCTATCCGGACAGCTTCCTCGAACCCTCGGATTTCGGCGTCGCGGACCGCATGGGCCTCATCGGGCTCGCCCTCGCCGATCAGCAGGACGATCTCGACGACTACATCGAGGCACAGGTGCACGGCCCGGTCCGCCCGGACCGCCATGTGGAGGCCCTGGTCCTGGACCCCTGCTACCGGAACACGACCGTCGAGGCCGCGGCCCTGCGCCTCGGCTGCCCGGTGGAGTGGCACCCCGGATTCCGCCTCACGGTCGAGGAACTCCACCGCCACCCCGACTACCGGGGCCAGGAGTACGTCGACCTGGGCACGGAGATAGCCGTCGACGGTGTACTCGACCCTCGCATCGTCGGAGAAGCCGCCCACGACGACCGATTCGACCCCCAGGCGGTAAAGAGGGTGTGGCACTACCTGGCACGGTTCGGACAGCAGAGGCCGGCCGTAGCCGCCGGGTGAGGGGGCGGCTCAGGTGGGGAATTCGCCGAGCCAGCCGTGCTGGAGGAGGTGTTTGGGGAGGTATTCGGATTCGATGCCGATGGGGAATTCGCCGTCGTATGCGAGGCAGGCGATGGCGAGGGGGCCGAGTGCGATGCTGCCGTTGATGTCGGTGGACCGTTCTTCGGTGAGGGTCCAGTAGGCCTGGTGGAGTTTCAGGGTTTCGGTCAGGGCGGGGGTGAAGCCTTCGATGTCCCTGGTGACGAAGTGGTAGAAGAGGTTGATGGGCGGATAGAGCTGCCCCTGCAGCAGGTCGAGCGGGGCGATCCGGGCGATGGCGGGGTTGGTCATCTCGATGGCGGTGGTGAGTTTCTCCGCCAGGCCGGGGCGGCGCAGCCAGTACGTCTGCAGGGTGTCGACCCAGTGGTAGATGTACTCGTCGTACGCCCCTTCCGGAGACCGCAGCCGCTCCAGCGGGATCTCGCACAACTGCGTCATCCGCTGCTGCTCACGGCAGACGACGGCGAGCCAGAACGCGGACAGCCAGTTGCCGGCGTCGGCGGACGACCTGGGACCCCTGGCAGCGGGGAGATTTCGCAGCTTCCGGTTGATTCGGCACTCGACGGTTCCTTCGGTGATGCCGGTCACGGCGAAAAGCGCCGAACCCAGCTGCATGGCGTTCACCGCGGCTTCCCACGTCTCCACCGCTGCGGCACGCGGGTCGATGACGCAGTGAGCGTACAAAGACAGAACGGCGGAGTCGAACGTGGAATCGATTGCCTCTGTCGTCTCTTCGAGGGAGTCGATGTCCCTGAATAGGTACTCGTCCATCTCCTCTGCGAGCTGCTCGATTCCAGGTCGGCTGGAGAAATCGTGTCGGGCGAAAGTTATGGCCATGGAAGATCCCCCTTGCTGGTGTTGAACCGACGGTAGGAGGGGAAGTCGGTGTCGGGGATGGTCGCTTCCACCGCGTGGTTTCTCCCGGAGGCTATGCGTCGAACTCGCCGCGCCAGGCGAAGTCCAGCAGGGCGGTCGGCAGGTAGCCGGATTCGACCTCGATCGGGATGCCGTTGGCCTTGGCGAGGCAGGCGATGGCCAGTGGGGCGATGGCCACGACTCCTTCGATGTTCTGGGTGCGGTCCTCGTCGGCGGTCCAGTACTCCTTGTGCCAGCGCAGGGCATCGTTCAGGGCCTCGTTGAAGCCTGCCGCGTCGTTGCGCAGGTAGCGGTAGAACATCATCATCGGCGGGTACTTCAGCTTGCTCATGGTCTCGGGATCCATGATGCGAGCGTGTTCGGGGGTGCTCAGGTCCACGGCCCGCACCAAGTGCTGACCGACGTCGTCGCGTCGCAGCCAGAAGCTCCGAAGGGTCTCCACCCAGGCGTAGACGTACTCGTCCGGCACACCGCCGCAGTCCCGCAGCAGCGATGCGGGTACCTGCGCCAGCATGTCGAGGCGGGCCGTCTCCCGACAGATCAGCGCGAGGAAGAAGGCATTGAGCCAGGTTCCCGCATTGAGGTAGAACTGCGGACCGGTGGTGGTGAGCTGTCGTTCCTCCTGGCGGATTTTGCAGGTCACGGTTTCCTGGTCAGAGCTCGCGGCGGCGAAGACCGCAGAGGACACCTGCATGGCCAGTAGCCAGGACTCCCAGGTCTCCAGCATCACCGCGTCCGGGTCCCCGACACAACGGATACGCGCGACGTTCAGGGACGTTGTCAGCGCACCAGTCCTGGCGCGATGCGAAGTCTCGATATTCTGCAGCGAATTGGCCAGGCCTTCCTCCAGGACGGGAACGACTGCCGCCATCTCTGTCACCGGATAATCCTGACGGGGTACGCTTATAACCACTGATATCCCTTGTTAGATTCAGATATTGAAGTATTCGAGGACGGCTCCAGCGTATGTGCCGTTACTCTTGGCGGCCTTCACCATCACATACTCCAGGTTGCCGTTATCGAACGCCGTCCTCAGTTCAATTGCCAGCTGGGCGTTGGTCCAGACTTTCCCTGTGCTGTCGGTCACCGAAAGCGAAGAACGGACTTCCATTTCAGTGATGATGGTTTCCAGATAGTGGCTGGTGCCCTGCTGAACCATAAATTCTTCGGCGGCACCCTTGCCTCTGCGCCAGATGAGTCCCGAACCCGGCGCCTTTGCCTCGACGATCATGAGCTTACCGTCCGGCCGTCGGTACAACTGATCGAACATGTTGGCACCGTTGGGCGTCTTCGGCAGAGGTTGCTCCACCGAGCCCTCGAACCGCTGGGGTATCACATGCAGCCGCGCGGCGTCCTCGCCCAGCCGTTCGGAGTAGCTGCTGTTGTTGGATGTCTGATCGTCGAAGTGGTCGATGAACTGTTTTCGCGCACGCTCCACTTCCGCCAACGTCTGCTCGGTCGGTGCGGTCTTGTGCGCACGCTCGGCATTGGACAGGTCCACTGAGACCTTGCGGTCTCTTGCGACATCGTCCAGGTGGTCGATCTGGTCGACCGGGGTGCTCTTGCGGGTCAGCGGGTCGCGGCCGTACCTGGTCTCGGACGGGGCCGAGGGAAGGTCGTGCTTGGACATCCAGGATCCGTCGCTGTCCTTCGCGAGGATGGGGAGTTCAACACCGTCGATCTTGGTGTGGATGCTGTGGCGATGGCCATCGGACCGGTAGTAGAGGTCGAACCAGGACTTGTCGGGGTCGTTCGCGCGCCGGACGAATTCGTCCTGCTTGGCCTTGATCTCTTCGGCGGGCAGTCGCCGCCCCTCTGAGGGGTGCGTCGGCTGCGCCGCATCATCCGCGCTGTGTGCTGCGCCGTCCAGGCCGCCTGCTCCCGGGCTTTCCGGGAGACGGGTTTCGCCGCCCAAGGACGGGGGCTCGTGGTGCCCGCCGCCCAGGCCGTCCGTGTGGTTGCCGATATTGAGAGGACCGTCCCCGTTGCCGACGCCAGAGGGGCCGTCGTTGTGGCTGCCGCGGGGGGTGTTGTCCAGGTTGTTCGTGGGCATGTGGTCGGGCGCGTGGCCGCCGGGGGTGTGGTCGCCGTTGTGGGGCGGGGTGGAGGTGTCGCTGTCCAGGCGGGTGGTGTCGGTGCCGTTGCGGCCGCCGACGCCTGCCAGTTCGTGTTCCGGGACCTTGGCCGTGGCAGGGGTGTCCGTGTTCGTGGTCGGGTTGCCTGTCGGGGCGTCCTTGGCGTGCTGGACGATGTTGCCGGTGGCGTCGTAGATGGTGCCGTCGGGGTGCAGGAACTGTGGCGGGCCGTCGCCGGTGAGTTTCACCGTGCCCGGGGGGAAGGTGGTGGTGCCCTCGGGGAGCCCGATGCTGCCGTCGGGGAGTCTGGTCGCCCCGTCGGGGACCGCCGTGCCCGGCGGGAGGTGGATCGTCCCGTCGGGAAGGTGCGCGGCGCCTTCGGGCAGGGCGATCGCGCCGTCCAGGTCGATGGTCGGGACCTCGAACCTGCCCAGGCCCTTGAGATGGGCCATCGCGTCGCTGATCCTTGTCAGGCCGGCGCCCGCGCCCTTGAAGAGGTAGGTCATGGGGTCGACGGCGCGGGCGGTTTTGCTGGTGAGGGAGAGGGCCTTGGCGGCCGCGCCGGCCTTGCCTGCGCCGGAGGCCGCGCCGCCGGTGCCGCCGGTGAAGACGGTGGTCAGGACGTTGAAGGTGACCGCGCCGGCCGCGCGGGAGGGGTTGGAGCCCCACTGGTC
>NZ_JBEXPY010000034.1:0-98983 GCF_040612315.1 Streptomyces sp. NPDC006435 | reverse complement strand
GCCCCCGGCGCTCTACCCGACCGGGACCCCCCTTCACACCGGGGCGGGGGCGTACCGCCCCCCCCCCGGCCGGTCATGATGTTCGCGCCGGGTGCTACCGGGCCAGGCGCCCGCGGATCGTCCCGGCGATCTCCGGCAGGGGCACCGCCGTCTGCTCGCCGGACTCCATGTCCTTGAGCTGGACGACGCCCTCGGCCAGATCGCGCTCGCCCGCGACGATCGTGAACCGCGCGCCCGACCGGTTCGCGCTCTTCATCGCGCCCTTGAGGCCGCGGTTCCCGTACGCGAAGTCCGCCGCCACACCATCGCGGCGCAGCTGCGTGACGACGCCGAAGAGCACCCGGCGGGCCTCCTCGCCGAGCGGTACGGCGAACACGCTGGTGGTCGCGGGCAGTTCGAGCTCGACGCCCTCCGCCTCCAGCGCGAGCACCGTGCGGTCCACGCCGAGCGCCCAGCCGACCGACGGGAGCGCCGGGCCGCCGATCATCTCGGACAGCCCGTCGTAACGGCCGCCGCCGCCCACCGCGGACTGCGAGCCGAGTCCGTCGTGCACGAACTCGAAGGTGGTGCGGGTGTAGTAGTCGAGGCCGCGGACCAGCTTCTCGTCGTCCTCGTAGGCCACGCCCGCCGCGGAGAGCAGGTCGCGCACCTGCTCGTGGTACGCCTTGCAGGCGTCGCAGAGGTAGTCGCGCAGCACCGGGGCGCCGACCAGCTGCTTCTGCACCTCGGACCGCTTGTCGTCGAGGACCCGGAGCGGGTTGATCTCGATGCGGCGGCGGGTCTCCTCGTCCAGGTCGAGCTCGCGCAGGAAGCCCTGGAGCGCGTCCCGGTAGACGGGGCGGCACTCCTTGTCGCCCAGCGAGTTGAGCAGGATGCGGAAGTTCCGCAGGCCGAGCGTGCGGTACGCCTGGTCGGCCAGGATGATCAGCTCGGCGTCCAGCGCCGGGTCCTCGGCGCCGATCGCCTCGGCACCGACCTGCGAGAAGTGCCGGTAGCGGCCCTTCTGCGGGCGCTCGTAGCGGTAGTACGAGCCGGAGTACCAGAGCTTCACCGGCAGGTTGCCGAGCTTGTGGAGGTTGGCCTCCAGCGCGGCGCGCAGCACGGAGGCGGTGCCCTCGGGGCGCAGCGCGAGCTGGGAGCCGCCCTTGGTGGTGAGGGTGTACATCTCCTTGGTCACGATGTCGGTGGACTCGCCGACACCACGGGAGAAGAGGGCGACGTCCTCGAAGCCGGGCGTCTCGATGTAGCCGTAGCCGGAGTTCTTCAGGGGGGCGGCGAGCGCCTCGCGCACCGCGAGGTACTTGGCGGAATCGGGCGGGGTCAGGTCGTACGTGCCCTTGGGGGCCTTGAAGGTGCTCACGATTTTTCTCTCGTCTACATTCCTCGTCGGGGCGCGTCCATCCCGTTCAGGAACGGGTTGGAGACGCGCTCGCGGCCGATGGTCGTCTGGGGGCCATGGCCGGACAGCACCACGGTCGAGTCGTCGAGCGGCAGGCACACGCGGGCCAGCGACTCGAGCAGCTCGGCGTGGTCGCCGCCGGGCAGGTCGGTGCGTCCGACGGAGCCGGCGAAGAGCAGGTCGCCCGAGAAGAGGATCTGCGGAACATCCGCGACCTCGGGCATCCTGAACGTCACCGACCCCTTGGTATGGCCGGGCGCATGCGAGACACCGAATTCCAGACCGGCCAGCTTCAGGAGCGCGCCGTCGCTCAGTTCCTGGACGTCGTCCGGCTCCCCCACCGTCAGCTCGCCCATGAGCGGCATCCCGATGGAACGGCCGATGGCCTTCTCCGGGTCGCTCATCATGTAGCGGTCCGCCGGGTGGATCCAGGCGGGGACGTCGTGCGCGCCGCACACCGGGACGACCGACGCGACGTGGTCGATGTGGCCGTGGGTCAGTACGACGGCGACGGGCTTCAGCCGATGCTTCTTCAGCGCTTCCTCGACCCCGGCCGCGGCCTGGTGGCCCGGATCGATGATCACGCATTCCTCACCGGCGGCCGGGGCGACCAGGTAACAGTTGGTCCCCCAGGCCCCTGCGGGGAACCCGGCAATGAGCACGATCGTCCTTAATGGTCGTCCGACAACGGATGGCGACCGAGAGGGTCGCGGCAGTACCAGAGCCTACCGGCGCTCCTCATTACACAGCCAACCCATATACGGTACGGGCAGCCCAGGCCCCATACGGACGACCTACAAGGAGAACACCCGGTGGTCAGCAGCGATCAGCGGCGGCGGCAGCTCGCCAGGGAGAAGTTCGAGCGGCAGCAGCAGCGCCGGGAGGAGGCCCGCCGCAGGACCCGGCGGCTGTCGGTCATCATCGCCTCCTCGGTGGCCGTGGTGGCGGTCATCGCGGGGGGTACCTACCTCGCCATGGGCGACGACGACAAGAAGGACAAGTCCGACGCGTCCGCGAGCTCGAGCCCGTCGGCCTCCGCGTCGCCGAGCGAGAGCAGTGCGCCCGAGCCTGCGATGAAGGTCGACAAGAAGGCCGAGTACACGATGTCGCTCAAGACGAGCCAGGGCGACCTCGCGTTCACCATGAAGGCGGGGAAGACCCCGCACACCACGAACTCCTTCAAGGCTCTGGCCGACAAGGGCTTCTTCGACGGCACGAAGTGCCACCGGCTGACCACGCAGGGCATCTTCGTCCTGCAGTGCGGTGACCCCAAGGGCGACGGCACCGGCGGCCCCGGCTACACGATCCCGGACGAGAACCTGACCGCGCTGGGCAAGGCGGGCGCGGACGGCACGGTGACCTACCCGGCGGGCACGGTGGCGATGGCGAACACCGGCCAGCCGCACACCGGCGGCAGCCAGTTCTTCCTGGTGTACAAGGACAGCAAGCTGCCGCCCACCTACACCCCGTTCGGCACGATGGACGACGCCTCGCTGAAGGCCGTCAAGGACATCGGTGCGGCGGGCGTGGCGGGCGGTGCCGCCGACGGTGCGCCGAAGAAGGCCGTGGACATCTCGAAGGCCGCCGTCGACAAGTCGTGATCCGGTCGGGGCGGCCGGACCGGGCCGGTCGGTGACGACGAGCGCGGGGCGGATTTTTTTCGGCCGCGCTGAGTGCGGACAGCCGGGCGGCCGGTCGCCTAGATTGGCGTTGTGCAGGGCGGGCGCTGCCCGCCCCAGGAAACTGTGGACGATGCCAGGGGGGCGAACCCCCTCGCGGGCATCAGGTGGAGGAGGCGCTGTGAGCAGCGACCCGTGGGGCCGTGTCGATGAGACCGGCACCGTGTACGTGCGGACAGCCGACGGCGAGCAGGTCGTCGGATCGTGGCAGGCGGGTTCCCCCGAGGAGGCTCTGGCCTACTTCGAGCGCAAGTACGAGGGCATTGTGGTCGAGATCGGCCTCCTCGAACGGCGGGTGAAGACCACCGACCTGTCGGCCAAGGACGCCACGACCGCCATCGAGCACCTGCGCACGCAGGTGGACGAGCACCATGCCGTCGGCGACCTCGACGCGCTGCGCAAGCGGCTCGACGCGCTCGTCGCGGCGGTCGACTCGCGGCGCGAGGAGCGCAAGGTCCAGAAGGCCAAGCAGACCGACGAGGCGAAGCGTGCCAAGGAGGAGCTGGTCGCCGAGGCCGAGGAGCTGGCGCAGAGCGAGCAGTGGCGCTCCGCGGGCGAGCGGCTCCGGGCGCTCGTCGACACGTGGAAGGGCCTGCCGAGGCTCGACCGCAAGTCCGACGACGAGCTGTGGCACCGCTTCTCGCATGCCCGCTCGGCGTTCTCCAAGCGCCGCAAGGCCCACTTCGCATCGCTGGACGCCCAGCGCGAGGAGGCCCGCAAGGCCAAGGAGAAGCTGGTCGCCGAGGCCGAGTCGCTCTCCGGCTCCACGGACTGGGGAGCCACGGCCGCCCGTTACCGCGATCTCATGACGCAGTGGAAGGCGGCGGGCCGCGCCCAGCGCGAGGCCGAGGACGACCTGTGGAACCGTTTCCGCGGCGCCCAGGACGTCTTCTTCGCCGCCCGCGGCGAGGTCTTCGCCGAGCGGGACGCGGAGCAGGGCGAGAACCTCAAGCTCAAGGAGGAGCTCGCGGTCGAGGCCGAGCGGCTGGTGCCGGTGCAGGACCTGAAGGCGGCCAGGGCCGCGTTCCGGGCCATCAACGAGCGCTGGGAGGCCATCGGCCACGTGCCGCGCGACGCCCGCCCGAAGGTCGAGGGGCGGATGCACGCGGTGGAGCGGGCGCTCCAGGAGGCCGAGGAGTCGGAGTGGCGGCGGACGAACCCGGAGGCGCGTGCGCGTGCCGCGGGTCTGACCGGTCAGCTGCAGGCCGCCGTGGACAAGCTGCGTGCGCAGATCGACACGGCCCGCGCCTCGGGCAACAACGCCCGTGCCGACAAGCTGGCCAAGGAGCTGGAGGGCCGGCAGGCACTGCTCGACCAGGCGCTGAAGGGCCTGGAGGAGTTCGGCGGCTGACGCCCCGGCACACTCCCGAGGGGCCTTCCCGCGTTCGCGCGGGAAGGCCCTTTTCCATGTCCGGACGGCGTGGACGGCAACGATGAGGCCATGACAACTGCCGGAACCCGGCAGTGAATCGAGGCGGGTCGAGAAGGGATGATCTTCGCACCGGCACGCTTCCCGCGCCGGACCCGACGCGTTCACCCACGCACATGAGGCAGGTTCACCGATGAGACCCACCAGTGTCGCCCTGACCGCCGCAGCCGCCGTACTCGCCCCGGTCCTCCTCCTGTCCGGTCCGGCCTTCGCCGCCGGACCGGCGTCCCCGTCCTCCGCCGTCACCGCGGTGCAGGCGGGCGGCGGTTCGGACATCCCGGTGGACGAGATGTCCGACGAAGAGCTGAGGATCGCGATCCTGCGCATCCTGGCGGACGAGGACAGCGGCAAGCGGGTCGTGCGGGAGGCCAACGAGGCCCTGGACAACGGCACGACGGAAGCCATGCGGGCCTTCCTGAAGACCGGTTACCCGCTGGCCCAGGCCGAGGACGACCAGGTCGCCCTCTTCCGCATCCTCGGCGATCCGGACTCCGGGAAGCGGGTCGTCAAGGAGGTCAACGCGCTCCTCGAAACCGGCACCGCGCCGGAGATCCGCCAGTGGCTGGAGACCGGCTACCGCCTCGCCCAGGCCGAGGACGACCAGGTCGCCCTCTTCCGCATCCTCGCCCGCCCGGACATCAGCGACGCGATGCGCGCGGCGGTCATCGAGGTCATCGACGGTACTCCCGAGGAGATGCGGTACTTCCTGGAGTACGGCCAGTACGAGGTCGACGCGTAGACCGCCCGGCCCGCCGCTACGGCCGGCGGGCCGAGGTCACCCGGTAGACGTCGTAGACGCCCTCCACTCCGCGTACCGCCTTCAGTACGTGGCCGAGGTGCTTTGGGTCGCCCATCTCGAAGGTGAAGCGCGAGGTGGCCACCCGGTCCCGGGAAGTCTGCACGGCCGCCGACAGGATGTTGACGTGCTGGTCGGACAGGACGCGGGTGACGTCGGACAGCAGCCGCGACCGGTCCAGCGCCTCGACCTGGATGGCGACCAGGAAGACCGAGGACTGGGTCGGCGCCCACTCGACGTCCAGGATCCGCTCCGGCTGCTGCGACAGCGAGTCGACGTTGACGCAGTCGGCGCGGTGCACGGAGACCCCGCTGCCCCGGGTGACGAAGCCGATGATCGGGTCGCCGGGGACGGGGGTGCAGCAGCGGGCCAGCTTCACCCAGACGTCCTCGACGCCCTTGACGACCACGCCCGGGTCGGCGTTGGAACGGCGCTTGGCGCGGCCGCGGGAGGGCGGCGCGCTCTCGGCGATGTCCTCGTTGGCGGCGTCCTCGCCGCCGAGCGCCTGGACCAGCTTCTGCACGACCCCGGCGGCCGCGACGTGGCCCTCGCCGATCGCCGCGTACAGGGACGAGATGTCGGGGTAGCGCATCTCGTGGGCGAGGGTGACCAGGGAGTCGCCCGTCAGGATGCGCTGGATCGGCAGGTTCTGCTTGCGCATGGCCCGCGCGATGGCGTCCTTGCCCTGCTCGATCGCCTCGTCTCGGCGCTCCTTGGAGAACCAGGCCCGGATCTTGTTGCGGGCGCGGGGCGACTTGACGAAGCCCAGCCAGTCCCGGGAGGGCCCGGCGCCGGAGGCCTTGGAGGTGAAGACCTCCACCAGGTCGCCGTTGTCCAGGGTCGATTCGAGCGGTACGAGCCGTCCGTTGACCCGGGCCCCTATGGTCCGGTGGCCGACCTCCGTGTGCACGGCGTACGCGAAGTCGACCGGCGTCGCGCCCGCGGGGAGCGCTATGACGTCTCCCTTGGGCGTGAAGACGAAGACCTCGTTGCGGGAGAGGTCGAAGCGCAGCGACTCCAGGAACTCGCTGGGGTCCTCGGTCTCCTTCTGCCAGTCCAGGAGCTGGCGCAGCCATGCCATGTCGTTGACGGTGTCCTGGCTGCGGCCGGTGTTCTTGGGGACGTCGGTGCGCACCTTGGAGGCACCGGCGACGGCCTCCTGCTTGTACTTCCAGTGCGCGGCGATGCCGTACTCGGCGCGGCGATGCATGTCGAAGGTGCGGATCTGGAGCTCGACGGGCTTGCCGCTGGGACCGATCACCGTGGTGTGCAGCGACTGGTACATGTTGAACTTGGGCATCGCGATGTAGTCCTTGAACCGGCCGGGCACCGGGTTCCATCGCGCGTGGACGGTGCCGAGCGCCGCGTAGCAGTCGCGGACGGTGTCGACGAGGACACGGATGCCCACCAGGTCGTAGATCTCGGCGAAGTCCCGGCCCCGCACGATCATCTTCTGGTAGACGCTGTAGTAGTGCTTCGGCCGTCCCGTGACGGTGGCCTTGATCCGGGCGGCCCGCAGGTCGGCCTGGACCTCGTCGGTCACTATGGCGAGGTACTCGTCGCGCTTGGGGGCCCGCTCGGCGACGAGCCGGACGATCTCGTCGTACATCTTGGGGTAGAGGATCGCGAAGGCGAGGTCCTCCAGCTCCCACTTGATGGTGTTCATGCCCAGCCGGTGCGCCAGCGGGGCGTAGATCTCCAGGGTCTCGCGGGCCTTCTTCTCCTGCTTCTCCCGCTTGAGATAGCGCATGGTGCGCATGTTGTGCAGGCGGTCGGCGAGCTTGATGACCAGGACCCGGGGGTCCTTGGCCATCGCGACGACCATCTTGCGCACGGTCTCGGCCTGGGCGGCCTCGCCGAACTTGACCTTGTCCAGCTTGGTGACGCCGTCGACCAGCAGGGCGACCTGGTCGCCGAAGTCGCGGCGCAGGGTGTCCAGGCCGTACTCGGTGTCCTCGACCGTGTCGTGCAGCAGTCCGGCCATCAGCGTCGCCGGGTCCATGCCCAGCTCGGCGAGGATGGTGGTGACGGCGAGCGGGTGCGTGATGTACGGGTCGCCGCTCTTGCGCTTCTGACCGCGGTGCCAGCGCTCGGCGACCTGGTAGGCGCGCTCGATCTGGCGCAGCGTGGCGGTCTCGATCTTGGGGTCGTTGCCGCGGACGATGCGCAGCAGCGGTTCGAGCACCGGGTTGTACGGGCTGGAACGCTGCACGCCGAGCCGGGCGAGCCTGGCCCGTACCCGGTTGGACGAGCCGCCGGAGCGGGTCGTGGGCGCGCTCGGCGCGACCGGTTTGGCCGCGGGCTTCGCCGGGGGCTTCGGGGCGGAAGCGGCCGGGGGTGCCGGCGCGACCGGCTGCGCGGGGGACGCGGCCCCGGACGCCGACGAGCCCGTCCGGTCCGGGCCCGCTCCGGGCTCGGGAGCCGGGGGCTTCGGCTTGTCCGCGGGCTGCTTCTTCCCGGGCGTGACGGGGGCCGCCGCGGGCTTGTCGGGCTGCGGGGCGGCGACTGGCTGGGCCTCGTCTGGCAAGAGCGCTCCTCGTGCGGATCCGGATACCCGGAAAGGCCATCGTATCGACCCGGTGGCCGGTCCTCCCCCGGGGACCGTGAGACCCACCACAACACGGAACGGCCCCCAGGTTGTTCCCGGGGGCCGTCCCGCGCCGTGAAGCATTGCCGACATGCCGACGGCACGCCACCGAAACGGCAATCAGTCATGCACCGCCATGGCCCGCCTCGAGCAGATTTTGACCTCAGTGCAGTCGAATCACGCACAGGCCACGGAAAGCAGAGTTCACGCCTTGCAACCGCTAGGCAGTACCCGAAGTCGTAGCACAGAACTTCGGGCTGCCCGAATAGCCGTTACGCAGACACACGGTGAGGGTGACTTTTTTGCCTTCCGGGATATTGAAGCTTGACCCCGTAGACTTGCACGTCCCCTTGCCTCCCGCCGCATCAAGGCGAATGCTTCCACCGGACCAAGATGCTTGAACAGTGGCGCGATAACCATCCGAGTCATCGTCACACACGTTGATCCACTCCTGCTCCGCCCCCGGACCGTCATGGTCAAAACTGACGTGTCCTCCCGGATTGTCATCAGTGGTGACCGCGTAAGTATTGGTGCCGGCGTAGGCCGCAGTGGAAACCACCGCCAAACCAACCGCCCCCATCAGCACACCGACAGACTTCGCGATTCTCCGAGTAGTCACTCTCGTCACCGCTCCCCTTTTGTGTGGAAAATACACAACGGCCAGATCGTCTCATCCTTCACTCAAAAAGTGAAGAAAGCGGCAGGAATTAATTCACCACAGAGGACAACCGAAAAGAGGAATGTCCATTAATGCGAAGGGGTGGGTTTGCAGGGAAACCTGCAAACCCACCCCTTGGCAGACTCAAACTACGATCAATGAGGTCAACGGGGCGACGCCCAGACTTGCTTCCAAGCGAGCACGACCCGCCAGGAAGCCGAGTTCCATGAGGACCGCGACACCCGCTACCTCGGCGCCGGCCCGGCGGATCAGCTCCAGCGAGGCCTCGGCGGTGCCGCCGGTCGCGAGGATGTCGTCGATGACCATGATGCGGTCGTCGGCGGACAGGTCCTCCGCGTGGATCTCGACCTCGGCGGTGCCGTACTCCAGCTCGTACGCCTGGCTGAGCGTGGCTCCGGGCAGCTTGCCCGCCTTGCGGACGGGGACGAAGCCGAGCCCGGCCCGGACCGCGACCGGGGCGGCCAGGATGAAGCCGCGGGCCTCCAGACCGACGACCTTCGTGGCGCCGTGCCGCACGCACAGCTCCGCGAGGGTGTCGGTGAGCGCCGTGAACGCCGTCGGATCCGCGAGCAGCGGGGTGATGTCCTTGAACATCACGCCCGGCTTCGGGTAGTCCGGCACGTCGCGGATCCGGCTGAGCAGGAGCTCGCGGGTGCTTTCGGTGGTGCTGGTCATCTCAACGCTTTCCCGGGGTCCGGCCGTGGCCCCTGGGGGGCTGCTGGCGCTGGCCGACGACCGCGGCGGCGGGGGCGGCGTCCTGGACGGAGTCCTCCGACGGGTCGCCCTCGGCGGACTCGCCCTTGGCGGCGGCCGCCGCGCGCTTGGCGAGGATCCGCTTCTTCAGGGCCTTCATCTGCGGGTCGCGTTCCTTGAGGTCGGCGACGAGCGGCGTGGCGATGAAGATCGAGGAGTACGCACCGGCGGCGAGGCCGACGAAGAGCGACAGCGAGATGTCGTTCAGCATGCCGGCGCCGAGTACGCCGCCACCGATGAAGAGCAGGCCGGCGACCGGCAGCAGCGCCACGACGGTGGTGTTGATGGAACGCACCAGCGTGCCGTTGATGGAACGGTTGGCGATCTCGCTGTAAGTCCAGCGGGTCTGCTTGGTGATGTCGACCGTGCTCTCCTTGAGGCTGTCGAAGACCACGACGGTGTCGTACAGGGAGTAACCGAGGATCGTCAGCAGACCGATCACGGTGCCCGGGGTGACCTCGAAGCCGACCAGTGCGTAGATGCCGACCGTGATGGTGATGTCGTGGATCAGCGCGACCAGGGCCGCGACGGCCATGCGCCACTCGAAGGCGATGGCCAGGTAGATCACCACGAGGACCATGAAGATGCCGAGGCCGGTCCAGGCCTTGTTGGCGATCTGCTCACCCCAGCTGGGGCCGACCAGGTCGGCGGCGATCTTCTCCGCGGGGACGTCGAGGTCCTTGGAGAGCTGTTCCTTGATCTGGTCCGACTTGGCGGTGTCGACCTCGGTGATCTGGATGCGCAGGCCGCCGTTGCCGAGCTTCTGGACGATCGCCTGGTGGCCGGAGGCCTCCGTCGCCAGGTCCTCCGCCTCGGAGACCGTGGCGCTGGTCTTCGGGGTGGTGAAGACCGCGCCGCCCTTGAACTCGATGCCCATGTTGAGACCGCTGACCACCAGGCCGACGATGGCCGTGATGGTGATCAGGATCGAGACGCCGTACCAGATCTTGCGCTTGCCGATGAAGTCGTAACCGACCTCGCCGCGGTAGAGACGGGCGCCGATGGTGCCGAGTCGCGACATCTCACGCCTCCTTCGGGTCAGTGGGGGCGGTGACACGGCGCGAGCGGCGCAGCGGCGGCTTGGCGCCGAGCCGCTTCGGGTCCAGGCCGGACCACGGGTGGCCGCTGGAGAAGAACTTCGTGCGGGCCATCAGCGTCATGAGGGGCTTGGTGAAGAAGAACACCACGACCACGTCGAGCAGGGTGGTGAGACCCAGTGTGAAGGCGAAGCCCTGGACCTTGCCGACGGTGACGACGAAGAGCACCGCCGCGGCGAGGAACGAGACGAAGTCGGAGACCAGGATCGTGCGGCGGGCGCGCGGCCAGGCCCGTTCGACGGCCGGGCGGAGCGTGCGGCCCTCGCGGATCTCGTCCCGGATCCGTTCGAAGTACACGATGAAGGAGTCGGCGGTGATACCGATGGCGACGATGGCGCCACAGACCGCCGGGAGGTTCAGCGCGAAGCCGATGGCCGGGCCGAGCAGCGACATCAGCGTGTAGGTCAGAATGCCGGAGGTCAGCAGGCTCAGCAGGGCGATGAACGAGAGGCCGCGGTAGTAGATCACCAGGTAGATGACCACCAGGGCGAGCCCGATGGCGCCGGCGATCAGACCGGCCCGCAGCTGCTCGCCGCCGAGCGCGGCGGTGACGGTGGTGACGCTCTGCTCGCTGAACGAGAGCGGGAGCGCACCGTAGGAGAGCACGTTGGCCAGGTCCTCGGCGGACTGCTGGGTGAAGCTGCCGGAGATCTCCGCGCTGCCGCTGAGCGTCGTGCGGACGGAGGGAGCCGAGACGACTTCGCCGTCGAGCGCGATGGCGAACTGGTTCTGCGGCTGCTGCAGCTGGGAGAGCTTGCTGGTGATCTTCTGGAACTGCTTGGAGCCCTTGCCGGTGAACTCCATCTGGACGATCCACATGCCGCGCTGCTGGTCGAAGTTGGCCTTGGCGCTGTCGACCTCGGTGCCGGACACCTCGGACGGGCCGAGGATGTACTTCTCCGCACCGTCGGAGCTGCACGCGACCGTGCTGTCGGTGGGCTTGACGCCCCGCGCGGCCTTGGAGCGGAGTTCCTTGCTGGAGCAGTCGAGCTCCGCGAACTGCTTCTGCAGCTTGGTCGCGGCGGCCTGCTCGGCGGCGGAGGGGGCGGACGCGGAGGTCGACGGCGAGGTGTCGGCCTTCGGCTTGTCGCTCGCGCCCGGGCTCGGCGTGGAGTCGGCCTTGAGGGCTCCGGTGACCGCGCGGCCCTGGGTGGTGGCGGTCGCGCTCGGGGTCGTCGAGGACTTGCCCTTGTCCTTGTCCGTCGCGGTGGCACCTTCCGACGCCGAGGCGCTCGGGCTGGTGGACGAAGAGGGCTTGCCGGACGACGAGGCGCTGGGCTCCGGGGTGGGCATGCCCTGGGCGACGGTCAGCACCGGCCGGAAGTAGAGCTTGGCGGTGGTACCGACCTGCTCACGGGCCTGGGCGGAGTTCGTGCCCTTGGGGATGTTGACGATGATGTTGCTTTTGCCCTGGGTCTGGACCTCGGCCTCGGAGACACCGAGACCATTGACACGGCGCTCCATGATCTGGACCGCCGTGTCCATGTTGGTCTTGTTGATCGCCGATTCCTGGCCCGGCTCGCTCTTCGCCTCCAGCGTGATGGACGTGCCACCCGCCAGGTCGATGCCGAGTCGCGGAGTCGGCTGATCAACCAGGAACATCCCGCCGACGAGCGCGACCATGGCGATCAGGATCAGAGCCAGGGAACGCCCCGGCTTGCCCTGACCGCCGGACGCTCCCCGGCTCTTCTTCGGTGCTGCCACCTTCTCGTTTCTCCCTGTCCAACCGCCCCGCGCCGGGTACGCGCCCGAGCGGCCACGAAGTGTAGTGGGGACCCGCCCCCGCAGAAGATCGCACGGTCCGGGGAGTGCCGGGCGCCGGTGGGCCCACGACACTCCCCGGGTCGTGAACTACTTCGAGTCGGCCTCGCCGTCGGCCTTGCCCTCGGACTTCTTGTCGGACTTGGTGTCCGTCGGCTCGGCGTCATCGGCCCCGGCCTTCTTCTCCAGGTCGATCGCGGCGTCGTCCGAGGCGTCCTCGGTCAGCGAGGAGGCGTCGTCCGGGACGATCGCGCCGTCGAGGGCGTCGTCGCCGTGGACGATGCGGTTGTACTCCTCGTCGTCGAGGACGGCACCGACGGCGTTCTTGGCGTAGACGGCGTGCACGCCGGGCGCGACCTCGAGGAGGACGGTGTCGTCGTGAACCTCCTTGACGGTGGCGTACATCCCCCCGATCGTCCGGATGCCGGTGCCGGGCTGCATCTCGTTGCGCATCTGGACTGCGGCCGCCTGCTTCTTCTTGGCGGACCGCGTCATCAGGAACATGGCCCCGATGAGCACGATGAAGGGGAGGAGAGTCACGGGATTCACGGGACGAGTTTCCTTCGCACGACCGCGCTGGAGGGCGGCCTGTATCTACGGGGGTGGGCACACCGACCTGCTAAGGGCGGCATCGGCGGAGTCTAAGCGAGTCCGCATCGATGGAACAACGCCCGACGCCGTGCTGTGGTTCCTGCTTCGGCCAAGCTGTGACACTTCACGCCCCGAACAGGCCCTGTTGTCCCTTTCCGCCGTGCTGCGGGGGCACGAGGCCGAGGTGTGCCCAGGCCGCGGGCGTCGCGATCCGTCCGCGCGGGGTCCTGGCCAGCAGCCCCTCCCGAACCAGGAAGGGCTCCGCGACCTCCTCGACCGTTTCGCGCTCCTCCCCCACCGCGACCGCGAGGGTGGACAGCCCGACGGGGCCGCCGCCGAAGAGCTTGAGCAGGGCCTCGAGTACCGCCCGGTCCAGCCGGTCCAGGCCCCGGGCGTCGACCTCGTACACCCCGAGGGCCGCTGCGGCGACCGGGCGGTCGATCCGTCCGTCGGCCTTGACCTGGGCGTAGTCGCGGACGCGGCGCAACAGCCGGTTGGCGATGCGGGGCGTGCCACGGGAACGGCCGGCGATCTCGGCAGCGCCGTCCGCGTCCGTCTCCACGTCGAGCAGGCGGGCGGAGCGGTGGATGACGCGTTCCAGTTCGGCGGGGGTGTAGAACTCCATGTGACCGGTGAAGCCGAAGCGGTCGCGCAGCGGCGGCGGCAGCAGTCCGGCCCTGGTGGTCGCGCCGACCAGGGTGAAGGGCGGCAGTTCCAGCGGGATGGCGGTGGCGCCGGGGCCCTTGCCGACGATGACGTCGACCCGGAAGTCCTCCATCGCCATGTAGAGCATCTCCTCGGCGGGGCGCGACATCCGGTGGATCTCGTCGAGGAAGAGGACCTCGCCCTCCTGGAGGGAGGAGAGGATCGCGGCGAGGTCTCCGGCGTGCTGGATGGCGGGGCCGGAGGTGATCCGGATCGGTGCGCCCATCTCGGCCGCGATGATCATGGAGAGGGTGGTCTTGCCGAGGCCGGGGGCGCCGGAGAGCAGGACGTGGTCGGCGGTGGCGCCGCGGGCCCTGGCCGCCTTGAGGACCAGGTCGAGCTGTTCGCGCACCTTCTCCTGGCCGACGAATTCGTCGAGGTCCTTCGGCCGCAGGGCCGCTTCGACCGCGGTGTCCTCGCCGTCCGCGTCGGCCCGGACGAGGCGCTCGTCGAGCCGCTCGTCGGTGTCGGGTCCGGTCTCGTCCCAGTTCATGTGGTCTGTCCCGCCTCGGGTGGTTCGGTGCCGTGCGGTGCCCGGCCCGGCGTCGGGGGTGTCCCCGGGGTGTTGTGCTCCGGTCAGCGCGCGCGGTTGAGGGTCTGCAGCGCGGCGCGCAGCAGCTGCGGCACGGGGGGCCGGCCGCCCTCGGCGAGGGCGGCCTCGGCCTGCGGGGTGACGGCGGCGACCGCCTCGTCGGCCTCGCGGGTGGCGTAGCCGAGGCCGATCAGGGCGGCCTGGAGCTGGTCGCTCCAGGAGGAGGTGACGGCGGTGCCGATGCCCTGCCGGCCGCTGTGGGACCCGACGGGCTCGCCGAGCCTGTCCTTCAGTTCGAGGAGGAGCTTCTGCGCACCCTTCTTGCCGATGCCGGAGACGGCGGTGAGCGCCTTCTCGTCGCCGGTGGCGACCGCGGTGCGCAGGGCGTCGGGGCTGTGGGTGGCGAGCATGGCCTGGGCCAGCCGGGGGCCCACCCCGCTGGCGGTCTGGAGCAGTTCGAAGACCTGCCGCTCGTCGTCGTCGGCGAAGCCGTAGAGAGTGAGCGAGTCCTCCCGCACGACGAGGGAGGTGGCGAGCCTGGCCTCCGTGCCGACCCGGAGGCCGGCGAGGGTGTTCGGCGTGCACTGGACGGCCATGCCGATGCCGCCGACCTCGATCACGGCCGTGGTCGGGGCGAGTGCGGCCACGGGGCCGCTGACGAAGGCGATCATCGGGGGACCTTCCGGACGGGGACCGCGGGGGTACGGGGGGCGCGCCGGGCGGCGGCCGCGTGGGCCTGCTGGAGGCGGTTGACGGCGGGGGCGCGCCAGATGTGGCAGATGGCGAGGGCGAGGGCGTCGGCCGCGTCGGCGGGTTTCGGCGGGGCGTCGAGCCGCAGCAGCCGGGTGACCATCGCGCCGACCTGTGCCTTGTCGGCGCGGCCGCTGCCGGTCACGGCCGCCTTGACCTCGCTGGGGGTGTGCAGGGCGACCGGTATGCCGCGCCGGGACGCGCAGAGCATGGCGACGGCGCTGGCCTGGGCGGTGCCCATCACCGTACGCACGTTGTGCTGGCTGAAGACCCGCTCCACGGCGACGAACTCCGGCCGGTGCTCGTCGAGCCATTCCTCGATGCCGCGCTCGATGGCGACCAGCCGGTGGCCGAGTTCCGCGTCGGCGGGGGTGCGCACCACTCCGACGCCGAGCATCGTCAGGGGTCGGCCCGCGACGCCCTCGACGACGCCGACACCGCACCGGGTCAGCCCCGGGTCGACGCCGAGTACCCGCATGGGGCGCCCCCTTCCGTGCCGATCGTTCAACTGTTCCCGCAGGCTATCCGCTCGCACTGACAATGCGACGGGCCGACGGGGTGTGTTCCCCGTCGGCCCGTCCGTGGAGGCCGTGCCGCTGAGCCGGGCTCAGGCCTCGACCTTCTCCATGACCTCGTCCGAGACGTCGAAGTTGGCGAAGACGTTCTGCACGTCGTCGCTGTCCTCCAGCGCGTCGATCAGCTTGAAGATCTTGCGCGCGCCCTCCTCGTCCAGCTCGACCTGCATGGTGGGCAGGAAGTTGGCGTCGGCGGAGTCGTAGTCGATCCCGGCGTCCTGGAGCGCGGTGCGGACCGCGACCAGGTCGGTGGCCTCGCTGACGACCTCGTAGCTCTCGCCGAGGTCGTTGACCTCCTCGGCACCCGCGTCGAGCACGGCGCCCAGGACGTCGTCCTCGGTCAGCCCGCCCTTGGGGACGATTACGACGCCCTTGCGGTTGAAGAGGTACGACACCGAGCCCGGGTCGGCCATCGAGCCGCCGTTGCGGGTCATCGCGACGCGCACGTCGGACGCGGCACGGTTGCGGTTGTCGGTGAGGCACTCGATGAGCACCGCGACGCCGTTCGGGCCGTAGCCCTCGTACATGATCGTCTGGTAGTCGACGCCGCCCGCCTCGAGACCGGCGCCGCGCTTGACCGCGGAGTCGATGTTCTTGTTCGGGACGGAGCTCTTCTTCGCCTTCTGGATCGCGTCCACAAGGGTCGGGTTCCCATCGGGGTCCGCGCCGCCGGTACGGGCGGCGACCTCGATGTTCTTGATCAGCTTCGCGAAGAGTTTGCCGCGCTTGGCGTCAATCACGGCCTTCTTGTGCTTCGTCGTAGCCCATTTAGAGTGGCCGGACACTGCCTTCTCCTTCGCGTCACCAAAAACGATTCGAACCCGGGAGATCCTACCGGGATCGAGTCAGCCGACTGCGCGCACCATGTCCACGAACAACGCGTGAACACGGTGGTCCCCGGTCAATTCCGGATGGAATGACGTGGCCAGGGCGTTTCCCTGACGTACGGCGACGATGTGGCCGTCGTGCTCCGCCACCACCTCGGCGCGCGCGCCGACCGACTCCACCCAGGGGGCGCGGATGAAGACGCCCTCCACCGGGCCGCCCTCGACGCCGGCGACCTCGACGGCGGCCTCGAAGGACTCGTTCTGCCGCCCGAAGGCGTTGCGGCGCACGATCATGTCGATCCCGCCGATCGTCTCCTGGCCCGCGCGCGGGTCGAGGATCTTGTCGGCGAGCAGGATCATTCCGGCGCAGGTCCCGTAGACGGGCATGCCGTCCCGCACCCGTTCACGCAGGGGGTCCAGCATGCCGAACAGGGAGGCCAGCTTGGACATCGTGGTGGACTCGCCGCCGGGCAGGACCAGGCCGTCGACCTCGGCGAGTTCCTCGGGCCGCCGGACCGGCCTGGCCAGGGCGTCCGCCGAGGCCAGGGCGATCAGGTGCTCCCGTACGTCGCCCTGGAGTGCCAGGACTCCGATCACAGGGGTTTCGCTCATCGCTGCTTACCAGCCGCGGTTGGCGTAGCGCTCGGTCTCGGGCAGGGTGTCGCAGTTGATGCCGACCATGGCCTCGCCCAGGTTCCGGGAGGCGTCCGCGATGATCTTCGGGTCGTCGTAGAAGGTGGTGGCCTTCACGATCGCGGCGGCGCGCTTGGCCGGGTCGCCGGACTTGAAGATGCCGGAGCCGACGAAGACGCCCTCGGCGCCGAGCTGGCGCATGAGCGCGGCGTCGGCCGGGGTGGCGACACCACCGGCGGAGAACAGCACCACGGGCAGCTTGCCGAGCTCGGCGACCTCCTTGACCAGCTCGTACGGGGCGCGGAGCTCCTTGGCCGCGGCGTACAGCTCGTTGTTGTCGTAGCCGCGCAGCCGGGCGATCTCGTTCTTGATCTGACGCAGGTGGCGGACCGCCTCGACGACGTTCCCGGTGCCGGCCTCGCCCTTCGAGCGGATCATGGCCGCGCCCTCGGCGATGCGGCGCAGGGCCTCGCCCAGGTTGGTGGCGCCGCAGACGAACGGCGTGGTGAAGGCGAACTTGTCGCTGTGGTTGACCTCGTCGGCCGGGGTGAGGACCTCGGACTCGTCGATGTAGTCGACCCCCAGGGACTGCAGGACCTGGGCCTCGACGAAGTGGCCGATGCGCGACTTGGCCATCACCGGGATGGAGACGGCCTCGATGATCTCCTCGATCATGTTCGGGTCGGACATCCGGGCCACGCCGCCGTCCTTGCGGATGTCGGCCGGAACCCGCTCCAGGGCCATGACGGCCACGGCGCCCGCGTCCTCGGCGATCTTGGCCTGCTCGGCGTTGACGACGTCCATGATCACGCCGCCCTTGAGCTGCTCGGCCATGCCGCGCTTGACGCGCGCGGTTCCGGTGGCCGGGGAGTCCGTGGACTGCGGGGTGGAGGGAAGCGTGGACATGGATCGACCTCACTCGGAGAAAAAGTTGCCGAAAAGCGCTGGTTGGCGCAGAGCTGAGCAAACTCTCCGGGAACAGTCCACGACAAGGGCCAATAGGAGGCCGGTGGATCGTTTTGCACGCGTACGGGCCGGGATGTGGCCCCGGTCACGCGCGGAAAGGCCGGTTCCGGCTCAGCCGACGGGGCGGTCCGCGAGGGCCACCGGCGGTTCGTCGTCCATCTCGAAGGCGAGCGGGAACGGGGCGTGGCCGGCCAGCCGGAACCACCGCACCTTGCGGTGGCGGCGCAGCGCGCGCGCCGCGCGCACCGCGTCGTTGTGGAACCGCCGGGCCATCGGCACACGGCGCACGGCGGCGGCCAGTTCGAGTGCGGCCTCCTCGCCGCCGGGGATCTCCTTCACCGCCTCCACCTGCGCCGCCTCGCCGAAGACCGCGCGCAGCGCGGTGCTCAGCTCGCTCTCGGCGACCTCGCGGTTCTCCTCCTCCGCCTGGCGGGCGGCGTGCGCGGCCTCGTACAGCACGATGGACGCGGCCGGGTCGAGGACACCGGACGTGGCCAGTTCCTGGGTGACCGATGCCCGGCGCAGGAGCTGCGCGTCGAGGGCGGCGCGGGCGGCATCGATACGGGTGTGCAGCCGGTCCAGCCGTCCGGCGGTCCAGCTGAGGTACATGCCGATCGCGACGACCGCGACGGCGATCCAGATGAGGGTTTCGATCACGGGCGGCAAGGCTACCGCCGGTGCGCACACGGCGTGACGCCCACCGGCCGCCGCGGACGGCACCTGCCTCCGGGGAACCGCCGCCCCGGGCCCGGGCAGGCCCCGAAACCCCGTCCGGACGGCGCGGCACGGAGGCCCGGAGGCACACCGCTCGGGCCCGGCACGATCCGGACGACAGCACGGCGGCGGGCCGGTCCGGAAGTGCCTAGTCCCGGGCCAGGCCGAGCCGGGCGCGCAGTCCCGGGCGTTCGTCGGCCGCCACCGAGGCCGCGCCGTCCGTCACCGTCTCGTACACCGCGAGGATGTCCGCCCCGACCGTCGACCAGTCGAACCGCCGCACGTGGGCGGTTCCCCGCTCGCGCAGTTCCGTGCGGCGGTCCGGGTCGCCGAGCAGCCGGATCGCGGCTCCGGCCAGCGCGTCCGCGTCCTCGTTGGCGAAGAGCTCGCCCGCCGCGCCCTGGTCCAGGACCTGCGCGAACGCGTCCAGGTCGCTGGCGAGGACCGGGGCGCCGGCCGACATGGCCTCGACCAGGATGATCCCGAAGCTCTCGCCGCCCGTGTTGGGGGCGACGTACACGTCGACGCTGCGCAGCAGCCGGGCCTTGTCCTCGTCGCTCACCATGCCCAGGAACTCGACGCGCTCGCGCATCTTCGCGGGCAGCGAGGCGACGGCCTCCTCCTCGTCGCCGCGGCCCGCCACCAGGAGCCTGGCGTCCGGGCGCGCCTCGAGGATCGCGGGCAGGGCCCGCATCAGGACGGGCAGGCCCTTGCGGGGCTCGTCGATGCGTCCGATGAAGCCGATCGTTCCCCCCTGCCACTCGGTCCGGGGCTCGGCCGCGGCGAAGAAGTCGACGTCGACGCCGTTCGGGATGACGACCGCGTCGCCGCCCAGGTGCTCGACCAGGGTGCGGCGCGCGTACTCGCTCACCGCGATCCGCGCGCTGATCTTCTCCAGGGCCGGCTGCAGGATCGGGTACGCCGCGATCATGGCCCGGGAGCGCGGGTTGGAGGTGTGGAACGTGGCGACGATCGGCCCCTGCGCGGCCCAGCAGGCGAGCAGCCCGAGCGACGGCGAGGTCGGTTCGTGGATGTGGATCACGTCGAAGGTGCCGTCGTGCAGCCAGCGACGGACCCGGGCTGCGGAGAGGAAACCGAAGTTCAGCCGGGCCACGGAGCCGTTGTACGGGACGGGCACGGCCCGGCCGGCCGACACCACGTACGGCGGCAGCGGGGTCTCGTCGTCCGCGGGCGCCAGCACCGACACCTGGTGCCCCAGCCGGATCAGATGCTCGGCCAGGTCGCGGATGTGGAACTGCACGCCCCCGGGCACGTCCCAGGAGTACGGGCAGACGATGCCGATCTTCACGGCCGGTCCTCCCGGGGCTCCAGGTCGGCGAGCCAGAGCCGTTGCAGCATGTGCCAGTCCTCCGGGTGCTCGGCGATCCCGGCGGCGAAGGCGTCGGCCAGCGCCTGGGTCATCGCGGACGTCCGCTCCGTGCGGTCGCCCGTGGCGGGCACCTCGACCGGCGGGTGGATGCGCGCCTTCATCACGGGTGTGTCGTCGTAGCCGAGCGTCACCGGCAGCAGCAGCGCTCCGGTCTGCTGGGCGAGCAGCGCCGGGCCCGCGGGCATGCGCGCGGTGTCGCCGAAGAAGGACACCTCGACCCCGGAGGCCGACAGGTCGCGGTCGGCCACCAGGCAGACCAGTCCGCCCGAGCGCAGCCGCCGGGCCAGGGTGCCGAAGGCGGCGCCGCCGCTGTGCGGCAGGACCTCCATGCCGAGTCCCTCGCGGTAGGCGACGAACCGGTCGTACAGGGTCTCCGGTTTCAGCCGCTCGGCGACCGTGGTGAAGGGCACCTTGAGATCGGTGGTGACCCAGGCGCCCGCCAGGTCCCAGTTCGCCAGGTGCGGCAGGGCGAGAACGACGCCGCGGCCGGCGTCCAGTCCGTCGGTCAGCCGGTGCGCGTCGGCCACCTCTATGGACGCCTTGATCCGCTCCGGGCTCCAGGTGGGCAGCCGGAACGACTCCATCCAGTAGCGCATGTACGAGCGCATACCGGCCCTGGAGAGCTCGGCCAGCCGGGCCGGTGACGCCCCGGGCACGACCCGGGCCAGGTTCGACTCCAGTCGCAGCACGCTCTTGCCCCGCCGCTTCCACGCCTGGTCGGCGATGGTCCGGAAGAGGGACCGGGCGACCGGCTCGGGAAGCTTCTTGACGGCGGCCCAGCCGAGTCCGTACAGCCCGTCCGTCAGCCGGTCGCGCGGACCGGTCCGGCCGCTCCCCGGTGCGTCGCTCACTGGGCGGCCCCGCTGCCCCGCGCGGCGGCCGCCTCGGCGGCGTCGGCCTCGGCGGACTCGCGGCGCACGGTGACGACCCGCTGCACGAGCGTCACCAGGCTGCCCACGGCGACGATCCACAGCGCGATCGGCAGCAGCACCTGGATGCCGGGGACCCCGAACTCGTGCAGCCCGGCGAGCCCGGCCGCGACCAGCGAGACCACCAGTCGCTCGGCGCGCTCCACGAGCCCGTTGACGGCGACCGGCAGCCCGATCGACTCGCCGCGCGCCTTCGTGTACGAGACCACCTGGCCGCTGGCCAGGCAGAAGATCGCGACCGCGCAGAGCACGTTGTCGTCGCCCCGGCCCGCGTACCAGAGCGCGAAACCGCCGAAGATCGCCCCGTCGGCGACCCGGTCCAGCGTCGAGTCCAGGAACGCGCCCCAGCGGCTGGAGATGCCGGCCTGGCGGGCCATGTTCCCGTCGACGAGGTCGGAGAAGACGAAGACCGTGATGACGATCGTGCCCCAGAAGAACTCCCCCATCGGGAAGAAGACCAGCGCACCCGCCACCACTCCGGCCGTACCGATCAGCGTGACCGCGTCAGGGCTCACGCCGAGACGGAGGAGCAGTGCGGCGAACGGTGTGAGGACACGCGTAAAAAATGCACGCGCGTACTTGTTCAGCATGGCCTTCCCGAGGGTCGGTGGGCCGAGCGGCCCCATCGGCCACCGGCTGGCCCATCGTAGTCACGCCCGCCCGGCTCCACCGTCCGGGCACCGGGGCGGGGGCGTTGTATGGACGCATCCCGGCCCGAGTGGAAAGCTCGAATTACCGCGGGTGTCGTCGTGGCCGCCGCGGCGGCTCCCCGTGCCCGTGACTTCTCTCCCCCACCCCGCGCCGGCCCCTGCGTCCGGCGCCACCATCCGGGAGGCACATCATGGGTGACAGGACACACGCGCACACCGGGGCCGCCGGCGGGGCGACGACGGCCGGCCGGCCCTCGTCCGTACGGAACGTGGTGCTCGTCGGCCACAGCGGTTCCGGGAAGACCACGCTCGTCGAGGCCCTGGCGCAGACCGCGGGGGCGGTCAACCGGGCCGGCCGGGTCGAGGACGGCACCACCCTCTCCGACTACGACGGGATCGAACACCGGCAGCAGCGTTCCGTGCAGCTCTCCCTGGTCCCCGTGGAGTGGGCCGGGTGCCGGATCAACCTGCTGGACACGCCCGGCTACGCCGATTTCGTCGGGGAGCTCAGGGCCGGTCTGCGGGCGGCGGACGCGGCCCTGTTCGTCGTCTCCGCGGCCCAGGAGGCGGACGCGGTGGCCGGTGCCACCCGTGCCGTGTGGGAGGAGTGCGCGGCCGTCGGCATGCCGCGCGCGATCGTCGTCACGCACCTCGACACGGCGCGCACCCCGTTCGACGAGATGGTCCGGGTCTGCGGCGAGGTCCTCGGCGGTGACGACCCCGACGCCGTGCTCCCGCTCCACCTGCCCGTGCACGGCCCCGAGGGCCCCGACGGGCACGCACCACTCACCGGACTGACCTGCCTGCTCACCCGGCAGGTCCTCGACTACTCCTCGGGCGAGCGGCGGGAGAAGCCGCCCGACGACACCCGGCGGGAACCGCTCCGGGCGGCCCGCGACCGGCTCATCGAGGGGATCATCGCCGAGAGCGAGGACGAGACCCTGATGGACCGCTACCTGGGCGGGGCCGAGATCGATGCCGCGAGCCTCGTCGAGGACCTGGAGCGCGCCGTCGCCCGGGGCACCTTCCATCCCGTCCTCGCCGCCGCCCCCGCGGCCGAGGGCGCCCGGCAGGGCGTCGGCACCGTCGAGATCCTGGACCTGGTCACCGGTGGCTTCCCGACCCCGTCGGAGCGCCCGATCCCCGGCGTCACCCCGCTGCACGGGGCGTCGCGCCCGGTTCTGTCCTGCGATCCGGACGGGCCGCTGGTGGCCGAGGTGGTCAAGACGTCCTCCGACCCGTACGTCGGCCGGGTCTCGCTCGTGCGCGTCTTCTCCGGCACCCTGCGCCCCGACGAGACCGTCCACGTGTTCGGCCACGGCCTCACCGACCCCGCCCGCGAGGCCCGCCCCTTCCACGAGGCGGAGGTGCGCGTCGGCGCGCTCTCCACCCCCTTCGGCAAACAGCAGCGTCCGCTGACCGCGTGCGCCGCCGGGGACCTGGCCTGCGTCGCCAAGCTGGGCACCGCCGAGACCGGGGACACCCTCTCCGACCCGGACCTGCCCCTGCTGCTGGATCCCTGGACCACTCCCGACCCGCTGCTGCCGCTCGCCATCGAGGCGCACAGCAAGGCGGACGAGGACAAGCTCTCCCAGGGGCTCGCCCGGCTGGTCGCCGAGGACCCGACCATGCGCCTCGAACAGAACCAGGACACCCACCAGGTGGTGCTGTGGTGCCTGGGCGAGGCCCACCAGGACGTGGCGCTGGACCGGCTGCGCAACCGCTACGGCGTCCAGGTGGACGCCGTGCCGCACGAGGTGGCGCTCCGCGAGACCTTCGCCGCACCGTCGACCGGGCGCGGCCGGCACGTGAAGCAGTCCGGCGGCCACGGCCAGTACGCCATCTGCGAGATCGACGTGGAACCGCTGCCCGCCGGGTCGGGCGTCGAGTTCGTCGACAAGGTGGTCGGCGGATCGGTGCCCCGGCAGTTCATCTCCTCCGTGGAGAAGGGAGTGCGCGCCCAGGCGGCCCGCGGGGTCGTGGCCGGGCATCCGCTCGTCGACGTGCGCGTCACGCTGCGGGACGGCAAGTCCCATTCGGTGGACTCCTCCGACGCCGCGTTCCAGACCGCGGGCGCGCTGGCCCTGCGCGAGGCCGCCGCGGACACCCGCATCCGGTTCCTGGAACCGGTCGACGAGGTGCGGGTGGTGATCCCCGACGACTACGTCGGGCCGGTGATGAGCGATCTGTCCGGGCGCCGCGGCAGGGTGATCGGCACCGAGCAGTCCGGCTCCGGACGCACCCTCGTACGGGCCGAGGTGCCGGAGCTGGAGATCGACCGGTACGCCGTCGACCTGCGGTCCCTCTCCCATGGCGCCGGTCGCTTCGACCGGGCGTACGCCCGGCACGAAGCGATGCCCCCGCAGCTCGCGGAACGCCTCGGGGAACGGCGGGAGAACCGTCCGGACGACGCCTGAGCAGGACTGTCGGCCGTCTTTGTCCACAGGCGCCAGCGGCGTACCGATCCGGACGATACGCTTTGGTCCCAGCTCAGAAGGTGTGCCGGACACGGCAGTTGGGAAACAGCCGCAGGAGCGGTTCTTGGCGGCGAGTGGGGGCGACAGTGGCCAACGACGGATTCGATTTCTCTCCTGGAGCGCAGATCCCGCTCCAGGGCTCGGGCGGTCAGGCGGTGGCGACGAATGCCCTCGCCTCCGCCGCGTACCGCGACAGCCCGGTGGAGAAGATCCTTGAAGCCAACAGCGAGTGGCACAAGTCCGAAGTGAAAGCGGGCCGTTCCAAGTTCATCAAGGCCGACTATTTCAAGCCGAATCTCGGTGAGGCGTTCTCCCGCGCCGTCCAGGAACGGATGCTGGGCGGCGCCCGCAAGGCCCTCATCCAGTCCTTCGGGACCGATCCTCAGACCGTCGTCGAGCACTGCCTGTCCGCGTCCCGCCTGCGCAGGTCCCGGGATGCCAAACTGACCGCCGTCACCGCCCTGTTCGGCTTCCTCTTCCTGCCCGGCATGCTCATGTGGATCATCGCGTTCCGGCTGCGCGACTGGCTGAGCGGCACCAAGGACAAGGCCCTCTCCGCCCTGGGCAACGCCCTGCTCCCGATCATCGGCATCGTGGCTCTGTTCTTCCTGGTCAAGCTGCCGCTCACCGGGTTCGCGGCGATCTACGTACGGGCGGTGATCGTCGCCCCCGTCATCGGCTGGTACATCGCCAAGCGGATCGCCGAGTCCTCCGCCAAGGACATGCGGGCCCGTTGGGAGGGGCTCCTGTCCGGCGGCGGCGTCACCGCCAGGATCCCCGAGGCCGCGCCGAAGAACCCCAACGAGACCTCCCGCGAGGCGCTGCGCCAGGGGCTGGAGAAGCTCTCCGCCGAGCAGCAGTCCAACTCGGTCTTCTACGCGGGCCCCAAGGGGATCCTCGGCATGGGTACCCGCTGGGGCAGCTGGCAGCTCGCCGAGGAGCTCGTCCCCAAGGAGCCCAGCAAGGAGTTCCACCAGTTCCGCAGCTGGGACGTGATCCGGGCCATCCACGACCAGCTCAAGCTGCTGGAGCGCGGCCCGTTGAACACCGGAGGGTTCCCCACCCCGTCGGTCACCCACTGGATCGTGTCCCCCGTCGGGGAGAACGCCGGATCGGTCTCCCGGCCCGAGGGCGAGGACGTCGCCACCTTCCAGGTCAAGCCGCACGAGATACAGCGGATCTGCAACCACCAGCAGTTCGGCGGCGGCGACCGGCACTACCTGGGCGTCCAGTTCACCCTCTGGGACGGCCAGTTGGTCATCACCATGATGATCACGGTCACGGTCCTCTACGAGACCCTGCGCATCGAGGTCACCGGGCATGCGCTCGGCCCGGTCCACTCCCTGTTCACCAGCAAGCCCTCGGCCAAGACCAAGACGGTCAACAAGACCGTGCGGTTCTGGGAGACCCGCGACATCACCCTCGCCCTGGTCGAGCCCGAGGAGGTCGTCCGCCTCGCCCTGCGCGCGCCCTTCACCTGGTACCCGCCGATCCTGGACTACCTGGGCGGCAAGATCGCCCTGCCCGAGCCGTTCGGTCTGCGGCACGCCTGGGCGGAGAAGCCGTGGCGGCACCGCTTCATGGCGGACGACGCGATGCGTGCCGCGACCCCCGTGCTGCGCGCCGTGCACAGCGCCGCCCTGCGCGTCCTGGAGGAGAACGGCGTCGACACCGAGCGCTTCGACAGCCGCTCGATGGCGCTGAGCGGTCAGGTGCAGGACCCGTCCCCGCGCAAGGCCGACCTGTACGACGCGTAGGGGCCGTCCCCTGCGGATGCGGCGAAGGCCGCCCCGGCCGGGAGGCGGGGGCGGCCTTCGCGCGGGGCGGCGGTCCGGTCAGTCGACCGGCCAGGCGTCGGCCAGCATCTTGCGCGTGTCGGCGAGCAGCTGCGGCAGCACCTTCGTGTGCCCGACGACCGGCATGAAGTTGGTGTCACCGCCCCAGCGCGGCACCAGGTGCTGGTGCAGATGGGCCGCGATGCCGGCCCCGGCCACCGCCCCCTGGTTCATGCCGATGTTGAAGCCGTGCGCGCCCGACGCCGACCGCAGGGCCACCATCGCCCGCTTGGTGAAGTCGGCCAGCTCCATGGTCTCCGGGCCGTCCAGCTCCGTGTAGTCCGCGACGTGCCGGTACGGCACCACCATCAGATGGCCGCCGTTGTACGGGTACAGGTTCAGCACGGCGTAGACGTTCCGGCCGCGCGCGATGACGAGTCCGTCCTCGTCCGATTTCGACGGGATGCCGCAGAACGGGCAGCCGTCGCCGGCCTCCGGGCCGGTCGGCTTGTTCTCGCCCTGGATGTACGCCATCCGGTGGGGCGTCCACAGGCGCTGGAACGCGTCGGGCGTTCCCACTCCGATCTGCTGCTCCGGCTCACTCGTCATGGCGATCAGCATATTGCTTCACCCCCGCGGAGCGTGTCGCCGGGGCCGCCCCCGTGCGCGGACGGCGATGCTGAGGCGATGAGCGACCGGCCCGCCGACTCGGCACCTCCTTCCTTCCGGCGCTGGGAGCAGCGCACGGAAGTACCACTCCTCGTCGTCTCACTGGTCTTCCTGCTCGGCTACGCGGTGCGCGTCCTGGCCCCCGACGACGCCGGGGTCTGGCGCGACCTCGCCCTCGCCCTGGTCTGTGCCACCTGGCTGGTCTTCGTCGGGGACTACGCCGTACGGCTCCGGCTCAGCGGCCTGGGCCTCCGTTTCGTCCGGGTGCACTGGCTGGACACGGTGGTCCTGCTGCTCCCGCTGCTGCGGCCGCTGCGTCTGATCCGCTTCTACACCGCGGTGCAGCGGCACCGGCAGCAACCGCGGCTGAGCCTGTACGCCCGTGTGATGGCCTATGCCGGGGTGAGCGCGCTGCTGCTCGGCTTCTCCGCCGCGCTGGCCGTCTACCACCAGGAGCACACGGTGCCGGGGGCCTCGATCCGCACCTTCGGGGACTCGGTGTGGTGGGCGTGCGAGACGCTCACGACGGTGGGGTACGGGGACGCGGTCCCCATCACGCCGAGCGGCCGGTTCGTCGCGTCGGGCCTGATGGCCTGCGGGCTGGCGCTGCTGGGGGCGGTAACGGGCTCGTTCTCGTCGTGGATGCTGCAGGTGTTCCGGCGCGAGGACGAGAAGAGGCCCCCGGAGGGCGGGTAGCTCTCCGGGGGCCTCTCACGCCGTGCGCGTCAGACCTGGACGCGGTCCTCGACGGCCTTCTGGATCTTGGCGATGGCGTCCTCGACGGGGATGCCGTTCTCCTGCGACCCGTCGCGGTAGCGGAAGGAGACGGCGCCGTTGGCCATGTCCTCGTCGCCCGCGATGATCATGAAGGGCACCTTGGCCTTCTGCTGGTTGCGGATCTTCTTCTGCATCCGGTCGGACGAGGCGTCCACGTCGACCCGCAGCCCCTTCTTCCGCGCCTTGGCGGCGAACTCCTGGAGGTAGGGGATGTGCGCGTCGCCGATCGGGATGCCGACCGCCTGGACCGGGGCCAGCCACACCGGGAACGCACCCGCGTAGTGCTCCAGCAGCACCGCGAAGAAGCGCTCGATGGAACCGAACAGGGCGCGGTGGATCATGACCGGGCGCTGCTTGGTGCCGTCCGGGCCGGTGTACTCCAGGTCGAAGCGCTCCGGCAGGTTGAAGTCGAGCTGCACGGTCGACATCTGCCAGGTGCGGCCGATGGCGTCCTTGCACTGGACCGAGATCTTCGGGCCGTAGAACGCGGCGCCGCCCGGGTCCGGGACCAGCGGCAGGCCCTGCTTCTCGGCGACCTGGCGCAGCGTCTCGGTGGCCTCTTCCCAGATCTCGTCCGAGCCGACGAACTTCTCCGGGTCCTTGGTGGAGAGCTCCAGGTAGAAGTCGGTCAGGCCGTAGTCGCGGAGCAGGTTCAGGACGAAGGTGAGCGTCCGGTCGAGCTCCTCGGCCATCTGCTCCTTGGTGCAGTAGATGTGCGCGTCGTCCTGCGTGAAGCCGCGCGAGCGGGTCAGGCCGTGCACCACGCCGGACTTCTCGTACCGGTACACCGTGCCGAACTCGAAGAGGCGCAGCGGGAGTTCACGGTACGAACGGCCGCGCGCGTCGAAGATCAGGTTGTGCATCGGGCAGTTCATCGGCTTGAGGTAGTAGTCCACCCCGTCGTCGAGCTGCATGGGCGGGTACATGCCGTCGGCGTACCAGTCCAGGTGGCCGGACTTCTCGAAGAGCTTGCCCTTGGTGGCGTGCGGGGAGTAGACGAACTCGTAGCCCTCCTCCTCGTGCCGGCGGCGCGAGTAGTCCTCCATGGCGCGGCGGATGATGCCGCCCTTGGGGTGGAAGACCGCGAGGCCGGGGCCGATCTCGTCCGGGAAGGAGAAGAGGTCCAGCTCGTTGCCGAGCTTGCGGTGGTCGCGCTTGGCGGCCTCCTCCAGGAACTCCAGGTGCGCCTTGAGCTCGTCCTTGGTGGGCCAGGCGGTGCCGTAGATGCGCTGGAGCATCGGGTTCTTCTCGCTGCCGCGCCAGTACGCCGCGGCGTTGCGCATCAGCTTGAAGGCCGGGATGAACCGGGTGGTCGGCAGGTGGGGACCCCGGCAGAGGTCCTTCCAGCACAGCTCGCCGGTCTTCGGGTCGAGGTTGTCGTAGATGGTCAGCTCGCCGCCGCCCACCTCGACGTCCGCGCCGTCGTCCGAGGACGCGGAGCCCTTGATGCCGATGAGCTCCAGCTTGTACGGCTCGTCGGACAGCTCCTCGCGGGCGTCCTCGTCCGTCACGACCCGGCGGGAGAACCGCTGGCCCCGCTTCTGGATCTCCTGCATCTTCTTCTCGATGGCCTTGAGGTCCTCGGGGGTGAACGGCTTCTCGACGTCGAAGTCGTAGTAGAAGCCGTCCTTGACCGGCGGGCCGATGCCCAGCTTGGCCTCGGGGAAGAGCTGCTGCACGGCCTGGGCCATGACGTGCGCGGTGGAGTGCCGCAGGATGTTCAGGCCGTCCTCGGAGGAGATCTCGACGGGCTCGACGACCTCGCCGTCGGCGACGACGTACGCGAGGTCCTTCAGCTCGCCGGCGACCCGGGCCGCGACGACGGTGCGCTCGCCGGGGAAGAGCTCGGCCGCCGTAGTGCCCGTCGTCACCACGCGCTCTTCCCGCTCGGAATCGCGTTGGATGGTCACACGGACGTCTGACACCGGTCTCTCCTGACTCAGGGGGAACGCACGCGTTCGCTGTGCGCGTGCGATACGAATCGTACCGAGCCGCGGGCCCCCTCTGCGAAACGGTTCGGGCGCCGGGCCCCGCCGCCGCCCCCGCGCTCCCTTCCCCGCGGCCCTATTCGCCGGTGCACGCCTCCTCGAAATGGTCGACGTTCTCCTGGAGCGACTTCATCAGCCGGTCCCGCTCCGCCTCGTCGACCTGCACGGGCACCACCTGGGTGGTGCGGGTCAGCCGCCGGAAGCCGCCGCGGCTCTCCAGCCGGCCCTCCACCCTGACCGGCAGCCCCACCAGATGGGCCTGTCCGGCGATCCGGTACGCCTCCTCGTCCAGCTCCAGCCGTACGTGCGGCACCTCGGCGCCCGCCAGCACCCGCAGTCGCACGATGCCCGGTCCGCACGGTGCCGAGCGGCGCATCCTGACCACGGTCCCGGTGATCCGGACCGTCACGGCGGGTTCGTTCCTGAGATAGCGGGCGCCCGCCCGGCGCAGGGCGGGCAGGTCGCCCGGGGAGAACTCCACCGGCTCGGGCCGGGGCGGGCAGCCCCCGGGGGTCCCGGCGGCGGGCGCCCACTCCAGAGCGATCCCGGCCCCTTCCGAGCCCCGGACCAGAGCGACGAGGGCCTCGGTGAGCTCCCGGCTGACGCCCGCCCCGACCGCCGTGTCGAAGGCGTCGAAGCCGCCGGTGGCCCGCTGGTAGTCCACCGCCTCGCGGGCGGCGTGCAGGGCGTGGTGGAGCCGTACGACGACGGCTCGGCCCGCCTCGACCGGGAGGTAGGCGGTCAGCTCCCGGCCGCCGGGCTCGGGCCCGACGAGGATGTCGTCCAGCGCCGCCCCGGCCCTCCGGCGGTGCCGTGCGCCGTGGTAGCCGGTGCGCTCCCGTACGGCGAGGGCTCCGGCCAGCAGGATCTGCCGGGCGGCGGTGTGCAGCCGCTCGGCCTGGGCCCAGCCGGCCGCTCCCGCCGTGCCCGCGGCCGGTTCGGGGACCTCGCGCCACCAGCGGATCGCGTCGCTGGGCACGGCGAGGGAGACCAGTACGTCGCGGGCGGAGGGCACGGCACTGCGGGCGAGCGCGGTCAGCGCCTCGCCGAGGAGGTCCTCGCTGTCGGGGAAGGCGGTGGTGTCGGGGACGAGCAGGCTGGTGACGCCGCCGTGCGGGGCGGGCGGGCCCGGCGGGGTCCAGCGGCTGTAGCGCCCGGCCGCACCGCCCCTGCGCCGCCAGCCGTGCCGGGCGAGGAGGGCACCGAGGACCGCGGGATCTACGCGGGCCGGGTCGGGGATGTCCCCCGGCGGCCCGGAGGGGCCGGCCCACGGCCCGGCGGGCTCGCCGGGGCGCGGGCGGGTGGCCGACGGGATCGCTCCGTCGGCGGGTTCGTCCATCGGCCGGTGCATCAGGGTCTCCCTCCGGCCCCCACGCGGGTCATGATCTCGCAGAGTGCCCGGTCGTCGAAGATGCGCGAGGTGGGGATCCGTACGGTGGTCCTGTGCCGGCCCGTCACCGGGTGTCCGGCCAGGTTGGTCCAGTAGCAGCAGTGCCGCAGGTCGAGCCGGTCGTGCCCGGCGCGCAGCCAGTCGTCCTGGCTGCGCGGCACGATCATCACGACGAGGATCTTGTGCACCGACACCGGGGTCCGGGCCAGCTTCACGAGGTGGGCGTTGTCCAGCGTGAAGGAGAACGCCGGTCCCGGCGGCCGGGGCGGCAGCTGGTAGGTGCACTTGAGCTGCACCTTGATGGTCACCTCGTCGTCCACGGTGTGGCCGGGGGCGCCGTGGCTGACGTGCCAGTCGATGCCGTTGTCGGGGAAGGGCTGGGACAGGGAGCATCCGGCCGCGGCCGCGACCGCATGCAGATAGCCCACCTGGAGGGTCTCCATACAGGCGGTGGTGGCGAGTGTGCCGCGCAGCGGGACGATCCGCTGAGGCAGCAGTCCGCTCGGTTCGGGCTGCGCGAGCGCCATGGCTGCGAGTGCCTCCCGGGCTGTGCCGATCGGGGTTCTTCGGTGCGGGGCGGCGGACAACTTCCTTACCCGTCACCTGTGTTGTCACCGCACGGAGCGGCCCGCAAACGGCGTACCAGGCAAAGCGCGCGGGTATCACCGAACCGGGCAGGGGAATCGCACCGCCTGCCGTCCGGACACGAGGAGTTCGGGGATGACTCATTGGTACGAGGGGCCGCTGGCCGCTTTTGACACCGAGACAACAGGAGTCGACGTCGAGGGGGACCGGATCGTTTCGGCCGCCCTGGTCGTCCAGGACGTGACGGGCGGGCGGATGCGTGTCACCCGCTGGCTGGTGAATCCGGGCATTCCGGTGCCCCCCGGGGCGATCGAGATCCATGGTCTGACCGATGACCACCTGCAGCGCAACGGCCGTTGGCCGGCTCCGGTGGTGGAGGAGATAGGCCGGGCGCTGGCCGAGCAGTCCGCGGCCGGACGTCCGCTGGTCGTGATGAACGCGCCGTTCGACCTGACGCTGCTGGACCGGGAGCTGAAGCGGCACCGGGCCTCGTCGCTCTCCCACTACCTCCAGCACGCGCCGCTGTGCGTGCTGGATCCACGTGTGCTCGACAAGCATCTGGACCGCTACCGCAAGGGACGGCGCACCCTCACCGACCTCTGCGAGCTGTACGGCGTGGCGCTCGACGGCGCGCACGACGCCGCGGCCGACGCGTCGGCCGCGCTGGAGCTGGTGCGGGCCGTGGCGCGGCGGTTCTCGTCGCGTCTGGAGCGGCTGACCCCGGCGGAGCTGCACACCCTGCAGGCCGTGTGGCACGCGGCGCAGGCGCGCGGCCTGCAGGCGTGGTTCGCGAAGAACGGCACCGAGGAGGCGGTGGATCCGGCGTGGCCGCTGCGCCCGGCGCTTCCCGCCGTGGCGTGAGGTGACCGGCCGCCCGGTCCGGTACCGGTGCGGCGCACACGGAGGGGCGCGGAGGGAGACCGCGGGGAGAAACAGAAGACCGGTCCGTCGTTGCTGCTGACGGACCGGCCTCTTCCGGGTGGGCGATACTGGGTTCGAACCAGTGACCTCTTCGGTGTGAACGAAGCGCTCTCCCACTGAGCTAATCGCCCGGGAACGGGTTGAACCATACAGGGCTCGGCGGGTCGGGTTCAAACTCCTTCCAGCCGGGCCGTCAGTCCCCGCCGTCCGGCGCGCATCATCAGGGCGTGGTTGGCGCGGAACACCGGGCGTCCGGGCACCGCGAGGAGCCGCATCAGCCGCTTGCGCACCTCGACCTCCTGCTCGTAGACGGCCCGGCTGCCGTCGCCGTGCGGGGTGACCGTCCACCGGGCCCAGCCCTCCAGATCGCCGCCGAGCGTCGCCTCGACGACCCGGGCCCGCGGATCGCGGCGGCTCTCACGGACGGTCATGACGAGGTCGTACGGGAGGACGGAGCGGATCCGGGCGGTGCCGGTGGTGGCGTCGAGCGAGGCGACCTCGCGGAACTGCGGCCACCAGCGCGGGTAGTCCTCGGCGCGCAGGAGGATCTCGTAGACGGTGTCGGGCGGCCCCGGAAGGTCCCAGATGCTCAGGAAGCGGTAGTGACTCCAGTCCATGCTCCCAGTCTGCGCGTACTCAGCCGGGGAACTGAGTATCCGAGCGCATGTTTGAACCTGTGGCTCGCACCACACTCCGTGGCATGGAACATGTGCCGCCGCCCGCCGAGGAATTGGCGCTCCTCGATCGCGAACTGGCCCGACTGGACGCCCGCCGGTCCCAGCTGCTGGTTCGCCGTGCCTGGCTGGTGAGTGTGCTGACGCCGCCCGCGGCGCCGGCCCCACCGCAGTTCGCCGGTTCGTTCGGGCCTCCCCCGGCCGGCCCGGCCGCGTTCGGGCCTCCCCCGGCCGCGCGGGCCGAGCAGCGCAGCGCGCAGAACGTGCTGCTCACCCTGGGCGGTCTGCTGCTGGCGATCGCCGCGATCGCCTTCACCCTGGTCAGTTGGGGCCACATGGGGATCGGCGGCCGTTCGGCGGTGCTCGCCGTGGTGACGCTCGCCGCGCTCGCCGCCCCCGCCGTGCTGCTGCGCCGCGGACTGTCCTCGACGGCCGAGTCGCTCGCCGCCCTGGCGTCGGTGCTGATGGTCCTGGACGCGTACGCCCTGCACCGGGTGGCGGTTCCGGAGGCCGGCGGGGCCGGCTTCGCCGCGGCCGCCTCGGCGGTGCTCGCGGTGCTGTGGTGCGCGTACGGGCTGCTGCTGGACCGGCTGCGGCTGCCGCTGCCCCTGGCGGTGGTGAGCGCGCAGTTGCCGCTGCTGCTGTGGGCGTGGTCGGCGGGGGCCGGTGCCACGGTGTTCGGCTGGGCACTGCTGCTGACGGCCGCGCTGGACTGCGCGATCGCCGTGCGGGTCACGCGGCTTCCGGTGCGGGTGACCGCCTGTGTCGGCTGCTGGACGACGGGGCTGCTGGGGCTGCTGGTGGCCCTGGGGCAGTCCGTCTCGGCCGGGTCCGCCCCGGCCGCGCTGGCTCCGGCCGCGCTGCTGCTCACGGGTGCGGCGATCGCGCTGGCCGGGGCGTGGCGTGCGCCGACGGGGTTCGCGGTGGCCGGCGGCCTGCTGGCGGGGCTCTGCGGGGTGGCCGCGGTGGGCGGTGTGCTGCGGGCCGGGATGGACTGGGACTGGTCGGTCCCGGTGTACCTGCTGTGCGGGGTGGTGCTGCTGGTGGCCGTGCGCGCCCCGTTGCCGCGACCGGTCGGGCAGGGAGTGCTGTGGGCCTCGGCCGCGGTGGTCGTGGCCGCCGTGCTGGACGCGCTGCCCGCGGTCGGGGTGTCGTTGCTGGGGCCGGTGTCGCGGCTGGGAGAGGTGTGGTCCGGGGTGCCCGACGACGGTGTGCGGGGCGCGCTGGGGGCCGGTGGTCCGGCGTGGTCCCACATGACCGCGACTCCGGTGGTGCTGCTGGCGGTGGCCGGTCCGGCGGCACTGGCGCACCGGTCGTGGGACCGGCTGGTCCGGGTGGCGGGGCCGGTGGTGTCGCCGGGCGCTTCCTGGCGGGGTGCGTCGGGGGCCGTGGCGCTGGGGCTCGGCTGGGCGGGGCTCGTCGTGTCGCCCGCGGTGCTGGGGTTCCCGTACCCGGCGGCGGTGGCGGTGCAGTCGGTGCTGACCGCAGGGGCGTTCGCGGTGGCGGTGGCGGGGTTGCGCCGGGGCGCGGGCGTTTTGGGGACGACCGCGCTGGTGTGCGCCCTGGCCGGTGCGGTGAGCACGGGGCTCCTCTCGCTCGCCGCGCAGGGTGCGACGTACGCGGTGTTCGCGGTCCTGCTGGTGGTGTGCGCGGCGGCCGCCGTACTGCTCGACGGTGCCGCGGGACCGGTGGCGCAGTCCCCCGCCGCCCCGGCGGTGCCCTCCGTCCGGTTGCCGTGGATCGCGCAGACGGTGACCGCGTGCGGGGCCGTGCTCTGTGCGACGGTGCTCGCCCGTGCGCTCGGGGCGTCGTGGGGGCTGCCCGTCCATCAGGCGGCGCCGGTCCTGCTGGTCGTCCCCGTGGCGACGGTGCTGCTCGGGGCCCGGCTGGGGAGCCGTCCGAGCGCGCTCCCGGTGGAACTGGCCGGGGCCTCGGCCGCGGCGGTGGCGATCTGCATGGCCCTGCCGGACCGGCCGTTCCTGGCCCTGGTGCTGGCGCTGTGCGGCGTACTGGCGGCGGGTACGGCCGTACGGGCCGAACGGCGGCCGGTCGCCGGGTACCTGGCGGTGGCGCTGTTCGTCCTGGCCGCCTGGGTTCGGCTGTCGGCCTCGGGGGTGTCGGACCCGGAGGCGTACACGCTGCCGGTGACGGTGCCCGCCCTGGTGGTCGGCGCGCTGCGCCGGCGCCGGGACCCGGAGGCGTCGTCGTGGACGGCCTACGGGCCGGGGCTCGCGGCGACGCTGGTGCCGAGCCTCTTCGCGGCCTGGGTCGATCCGCACTGGCTGCGGCCCCTGTTGCTCGGCGCGGCGGCGCTCGTGATCACGCTGGCCGGTGCGCGGCTGCGGCTGCAGGCGCTGCTGCTGCTCGGCGGTGCGGTGCTCGCGCTGGACGCCCTGCACGAACTGGCGCCGTACGTGGTCCAGGTCGTCGGCGCGCTGCCGCGCTGGCTGCCGCCCGCGCTGGCCGGGCTGCTCCTGGTGGTCGTCGGGGCGACGTACGAGCAGCGGCTGCGCGACGCGCGGCGGTTGAAGGAGACCCTGGGCAGGATGCGCTGACGGGGCGTCGCACGGCCGGTCCGGGGTGCCTTCGCGGGGGCTCCGGACCGGCCGTCGGCCGTCCGTCCGGCGACGGTCGCCCGCCGGGCGGGGAAGCGAGTGCCGCGAACTCGCCCGTGAAATGGAGCAGTTCGCACCCTCCACCGGCGCAATGCAATTGCGACGCAGTTCTCGAATGGCCTGCGGCATTGCCCACGGAGCGGCACGGCGAACTCTTTCCGGGAATTCCAGCCGGCCCCGGCGGCCTGCCCGTACGCGATATCCGGATACGGCTTGTCGATTAGCGGATCACGCTCCGGCCTCCGCCGCCCGGACCGAATCATTCACGAAAGCGCTCACGTCCCGTACCGGAAGGCCGCGCACCGGATCCGGAGGAACGCGGAACGGGAAACACGGAGGGCCCGTGAGACTCTGCGTCTCACGGGCCCTCCGTCCGGGGTGGGCGATACTGGGTTCGAACCAGTGACCTCTTCGGTGTGAACGAAGCGCTCTCCCACTGAGCTAATCGCCCGGGTGCGGACCAAACATTACCCCATGTCAGCGGTGCCCCGTGACCACCCCCGGATCAGCCCCGCACCCGCCCCGGGGTCACTCGTTGATCTTCCACGGCATGACGATGCCGAACTTCCAGACGTAGATCCCCACCAGCACCGCGACGATCACCAGCCCGGTCACGGTGAGGATGATGTTGCGCCGCCGGACCTTGGGGTCGAGCGCCCGCTGGGCGGCCTCGGTGACCTTCCGCCTCGTCCAGCGGAGCACCAGCTGGGCCCAGACGAACTCGGTCGCCCAGATCGCCATGCCGCCGAAGATCACCAACCAGCCGGGGCCGGGCAGCGGCAGCATGATGATCCCCGCCACGACCACGGCCAGACCGACCACGAAGACGCCGACCTGCCAGCTCAGGTGCAGCGTCCTGGACGCCTTGATGAAGCCGGGCGCCCTGGATCCGAGCTCCCGGTCCTCCTTCGCCACCTCCTGGGCGACCTCCCCCGTCACGCCGTCCGCCCCATCCCCCGCGGCGGGCCCGGGGGCTGCCCGTCCGGCGCTCCCGCCCCGCTCGTCACGCTCCGCATTCATGGAAGACAACCTACCGGAACGGTCTTCGTCACCGGAATGGCCGCATAACCGAAAGTTACACACCGCCGTACGAGCTATCCGAAGGAACACAAAAAGGTCAGAGGGGTTTACAACGCCACCGTAGGTGGCATGTCGATTTCGCCGACGTGCGAATCCCCGAGCGCACACTGAGCGAAAGGCCCTGGCGCTTATGAACACCACGGTCAGCTGCGAGCTGCACCTGCGCCTCGTTGTGTCGAGCGAGTCCTCACTGCCTGTCCCCGCGGGCCTGCGGTATGACACGGCCGATCCGTATGCCGTGCACGCCACCTTCCACACCGGAGCGGAGGAGACGGTCGAATGGGTATTCGCCCGCGACCTCCTCGCCGAGGGGCTGCACCGCCCCACCGGCACCGGAGACGTCCGCGTCTGGCCATCCCGTAGTCACGGCCAGGGCGTCGTCTGCATCGCGCTGAGCTCCCCGGAGGGCGAGGCCCTGCTCGAAGCCCCGGCGCGGGCCCTGGAGTCGTTCCTGAAGCGGACCGACGCCGCGGTCCCACCAGGCACCGAGCATCGCCACTTCGACCTCGATACGGAGCTCTCTCACATCCTGGCCGAGAGCTGAGCCAGGCGGAGAGCCGCGCGGCGCCGTCCGACTCGGGGAGACGGCGTCGCGCGGACAACCTCATACGGCCGGTACCGGCGCCGTGACCACACGATCCACCGTGGTCACGGCGCCGGTACGCGTCCGCCGTACGGCCCCGCCCGGCCAGCCCGCCCCCGCGCCGGGCCGGAACGCGCCCGTACGGGGCCCGCGACCGCCCACCGGCCCCTCCGGGACCGGCCCGTGGCCGGTATGCGCTCACCGCACCCCGCACGGGCCCTCTCGGCCCTCTGCGCCCCGCCGCCGAGCCAGTAGAGTCAGCCGGCATCGGCGGGCACCCGCCCGCCGGAGGCAGGGAGCGAAAGCGTGCTGATCCCACACGACACCCGGATCGCCCTCGACACAGTGGTCGATCTGCTCAACACCGCACCGGAGAGCGAACCGCCGTCGGGCGGGGCGCGGCCGGGGGACGGACTGGGCGACGGTCTCGCCGGCGTCGAGACGCTGTACGACTTCGCGCGACGCCATCGCATCAGCGGCGTCGGCACGCTCGACGAGAAGGACCTGCGGGCGGTGCGGGACGTACGGACCCGTTTCGCGGAGATCTTCGCGACGGACGACCTCCAGCTCGCCGCCTCGCTCGTCAACACGCTCGTCGCGGCCGCCGGCACGACGCCGCAGCTCAGCAATCACGACGGCTACGACTGGCATGTGCACTACTTCGCGCCGGACGCCTCGATCGCCGACCATCTCGCGGCCGACTGCGGCATGGCGCTGGCCTTCATCGTGGTGGCGGGCGAGCTCGAACGGCTGCGCAGGTGCGAGGCGCCGGACTGCCGGCACGCCTTCGTCGACCTGTCCCGCAACCGCTCCCGCCGCTACTGCTCCAGCCGCACGTGCGGCAACCGTCTGCACGTGGCCGCGTACCGGGCACGCCGCAAGGAAGCGGCCGGCTGACCGTTCACAGCATGAACAGATCGTGCAGCGCGGCCATCAGCAGCAGGCTGCCGATCACCCCGAGGAAGATCATCAACGGGGGCTGGGAAAGCGCGAAGAGGCAGCCGCGCGGCTCTTCGGCAGGGGGTGCGGGGGCATCGCCCCGGGAGGTGTCCACCATCTCGGGACGATCATGACGCACTCCGGACCCGCCGAACGCCAATAGCCCTCATCACGACGGGAGTTCACTCGTACCGGGTCGTCCGTGATTCGCTCCGGCGGCCGATCCGCCGTCACGTGTTCGGCAGTGCTCCCGGGGCCCCGGGACCCGCCGGGGCCGACGCCGCCCCGCCCGCGCGCCCTCCATCCGGCATCGTGCTGGAGGCCCGCACCACGAGTTCCGGCCGGAGCACCACGTCGCGGTGTTCGTGGGTGCCGTCCTCGTCGTCCGACTCCTCCAGCAGCAGCTCCGCCGCCATCCGCCCCATCACGGCCGCGGGCCGGCGGACCGAGGTGAGCGGCACGGCCGCGGCGGCGGCGAACTCGATGTCGTCGTACCCGACGATGGCCATGTCGTGCGGCACCCGGACGCCCGCCGCGTACAGCGCCTGCAGCACGCCGAGGGCGAGCAGGTCGTTGGCGCAGAACACCGCGGTCGGCCGGGGCACGAGGCCGAGCAGCCGGGCCCCGGCGTCGCGGCCGGCCGCCACGTCCAGGCGCTCGGAGGAAATCTCGACGAGCGCCCCGGGCGGCAGTCCGCCCTCGGCCAGCGCCGCCAGGGCGCCTTCGCGCCGGTCCCTGATCTGCTGGAGGTCGCCGGGGCCGCTGACGTACGCCACCGAGCGATGCCCGGCCGATACCAGGTGGCCGACGGCCAGGGCGCCGCCGCGGACGTCGTCGACGGAGACCGAGCAGGTCCCCCCGCCGGACGCCACCCGGTCCACCAGGACGAAGGGGATGCGGTGGCGGTGGAACGCCGCCAGGTTCCGGCCGGTCGCGTCGGCGGGGGTGACCAGGACGCCGCACACCCGCTGCTCGGCGAAGAGCCCCAGGTACTCGGCCTCCTCCGCCGGGTCCTGGTCGCTGTTGCAGACCATGACGCCGAGGCCGGCCTTCCGGGCGGCGCGCTCGGCGCCGCGGGCCACGTCCACGAAGAACGGGTTGCCCATGTCGAGGACGAGCAGTGCCATGATCCGGCTCCGGCCCGCCCTGAGCTGGCGCGCCGACTCGCTGCGCACGTAACCGAGTTCCTCGATGGCCGCCAGCACCCGGGCGCGGGTCTCCGGCAGCACCGCCTCGGGCCTGTTGATCACATTGGAGACCGTGCCCACGGAGACTTCGGCCCGTCGGGCCACGTCCTTGATCCCTGCCACACGCGCCACTCGTCCTGCCCCACCGATGCCCTCGGCCGCGCCCGTCCGCGGCGTCGTCCCATCGTACGGACGGCGCCCCGGGGCGGCCCGCCGTCCCCGGCGGCGGGGGTCAGATGCCGTGCTTCTTCAAAATGGCCTCGATGTCGCTGAAGTCGTCGGCGGACGAGGCGGGCTGCTGCTGCCGGGGCTTCGCCTTCGGGGCCGCCTGGGCCCCGGCTCCCAGGGAGGGTGCCGACGCCCCGGGGGCGACGGCGTCCGCCCGCGCCGCCCGGGCCGCGGCCCTGCGTTCCTTGCGGGTGCCGCCGCTGCGGCGTTCGACCGCGCGCGTGGTCGTGAACAGCACCCAGGCCAGTGCGAGCAGCCCGAAGCCGGCCCAGATGCTCGGCTTGAAGGCGATCCCGGCCACCCAGTCCACGATCCCGGTCAGCGCCAGCCCGATCGGGACCAGCGAGTAGGCGGCGATCCGGGCGGCGGCGAGGAAGCGCTTGCGGTACGCGGTGACGGCGGCGATGCCCAGGCCCGCGGCGGACACCGCGGCGCAGATGGTCTCGGCAAGCATCGGTGCCTCCAGGCGCACGGGGAAACGTCCCTTCCATCCTGCACCGGCGACCGGGCGTGCGGCCACGATCGGGGACCACATCAGGGACTTTTCAGGGCCGGGATCCTCCCCAGGTGCCGACCGGGCCCGCCGGGGCCGCCACCGGGGCGGGGTGCGGGTTGGGAGGTGCGGGCGGCCCCTGGGAGACTGGTCCCATGAGCGATTCCACCCCTGCCGCGCCCGTCGTCCTCGACGTCTGGTGCGACCTCCAGTGCCCCGACTGCCACCGGGCCCTCGACGACCTGCGGGCCCTGCGGGCCCAGTACGGCGACCGGCTCGAGGTACGGCTGCGGCACTTCCCGCTGGAGAAGAACAAGCACGCCTACGCCGCCGCGCAGGCCGCCGAGGAGGCCGCGGCCCAGGGCGAGGACCGGGCGTACGTCGAGGCCCTCCTCGCCCGCACCGGCGACCTCGGCCGCGTCGGCGAGCCGCTGCTGATCGAGGTGGCGCGGGAACTCGGCCTGGACACCGAGGAGATGGACACCGCCCTGATCGACGGACGGCACATGCTGATCGTCGACGCCGACCAGGCCGAGGGCAAGGCGATCGGGGTCACCGGCACCCCGACCTACGTGATCGGCGACGAGCGGCTGGACGGCGGCAGGAGCCAGGACGGGCTGCGCGAGCGCATCGTGGAGATCGCCGACCGGCTGCTCGCCGAACGGGGCTGAGCGGACAGGCCGGGCGGGTGAGTCAGAGCGTCTTGGCCAGGTTGTACTGGACCGTTCGGTAGCCGAGCGACTCGTACAGCCGCAGGGCGGGCGTGTTGGAGGCGAACACGTGCAGCCCGAGCCGACGGGGGCCCGCGGCCAGGACGAGGCGCTCCGCCTGCAGCATCAGGGTGCGCCCGTGGCCGTGGCCCCGGTGCTCCTCGGCCACCTCGACGTCGAAGACGAATCCGGCGCCCACGCCCTCGATCTCCTCGCGCACCGACACCCACACGTGGCCGACTACCGCGTCCCGGTCCACCAGCACGTGGATGAGCATGCCCTCGGTGTCCCGGCCGTCCGGCAGGTTGCGCTCGTGGTCGGACACGGACTTGCGCATGGCCTGCTCGGCCGGCACTCCCCGGTCGGTCCAGGACTTCGCGTACCCCTCGACGCTGGTGCTCAGCCAGGTGTCGAACTCCTCGGCGGACATCGGCCTGGCGACGACCCCGTCCGGGAGCGCGGGGGCCTCGGGGCCGAGTTCCTTGAGCATGTTGCGGCTGCGCTCGGTGTAGCCGAGCGCGGCCGCCAGGCCCCGGGCGGCCTCGTCGTCCGCCGGCGCCTCCAGGCGGACCTGGGCGCAGCCCCAGCCGCGCAGCACCTCCTCGGCGGCGAGCGCGGCGATGGTGCCGCGCCCGCGCCGCCGGGCCGGTTCGTCGATGCGCACGGAGCGCAGCACGCCGGCCGCCGCGCCGAAGCCCGTGTCGGTGCCGATCTCGACGGAACCGACGGGCCGTCCGTTGTCGCACACGTCGTACGCGCGGGTCTTCGCGCCGTCGGCGCCTTGCTGGATCGGCCCGGTCGGCCGGAGGGTGGTGGTCATCCGTGCTGTTCTATCCGCCGGATCCCGCCGCGTCACCCGGTTTTACGGATCCGGGATGCCGGTCCTACGGGTCGAGGTCGTTCCCGGCCCGCTCCTCGAAGATCCGCATCGCCTTCGTGGTCACCGGCCCCGGTCCGCCGGGCAGCTCCCGGTCGTCCACCCGGTGGACGGCCTGCACATCGCGCAGCGTGGAGGTCAGGAAGATCTCCTCGGCCCGTTCCAGGACGTCGAACGGCAGCTCGGTCTCCTGCGCCCCCGTCCATTCCACGGCCAGCGCGCGGGTGATCCCGGCGAGACAGCCGGAGGCGACGGGCGGGGTGTGGAGCTGTCCGTCGAGCACGACGAAGACGTTGGAGCCGGTGCCCTCGCAGAGCTGTCCGACCGTGTTGGCGAAGAGCGCCTCCGACGCGCCGTGCTCGTGGGCGCGGGCGAGGGCGACGACGTTCTCGGCGTACGACGTGGTCTTGAGTCCGACGAGCGCACCGCGTTCGTTGCGCGTCCAGGGGACGGTGATCACGGCGGTGGTGTCGGGGCGGCGGGCGGCCCCGCCGAGGGCGATGACGAGCCCGGGGCCCGCGTCGCCGCGGTCGGAGCCGAGCGGGGAGAGTCCGCCGGTGTAGGTGATGCGCAGCCGGCCGAGCGGCATCGGGTTGGCGTCGATGACGGCGGCGCAGCCCCGGCGTATCTCGTCCAGGTCGGGCTCGGGAAGGCCGAGACCGCGGGCCGACCGGGCCAGCCGGTCGAGGTGGCGGGTGAGGGCGAAGGGCCTGCCGTCGGTGGTCCTGATCGTCTCGAAGACGCCGTCCCCCACGGTGAGCCCGTGGTCGAGCACGGACACCCTGGCGTCGTCGGCGTCCCGCAGGCCGCCGTTCACCCACATCCTCATCATGCGGTCCTTCCTGTTGTTCCGTGTTCGCCCGACGCCACCGCGAGCAGTCGGGACGCCTTGAGTTCGGTCTCGTCCCATTCGCGTTCGGGATCCGAGCCCCAGGTGATGCCGGCCCCGGTGCCGAAGCGGAGCACCGGAACCGTTCCGGTCCGGTCGATCCAGAAGGTGCGTATGCCGACGGCGAGCGAGGCGGTGCGGCGGTCGGCGTCGACCCAGCCGATGCCTCCGCAGTAGGGCCCGCGCGGCGCGGTCTCCAGTTCCCCGATGATCCGCAGGGCGCTGGACTTGGGCGCCCCGGTGACCGATCCGGGCGGGAACGCGGCGTCGAGGAGTTCGGGCCAGCCGGCGCCCTCGGCGAGTTCGCCGCGCACGGTGGAGACGAGATGGACCAGGCCGGGGTGCTTCTCGACCACGCAGAGGTCGGGGACGGTGACCGAGCCGGTGGCGCAGACCCGGCCGAGGTCGTTGCGGACCAGGTCGACGATCATCACGTTCTCGGCGTGGTCCTTCTCCAGCAGGTCGCTCTCGGTCCGGCCGGTGCCCTTGATCGGCCCCGACTCGATGGTCCGGCCGTCCCGCCGGAGGAAGAGCTCGGGGGACGCGGTGGCGATCTCGACGCCGTGCGCGGGCAGCCGAATCGTTCCTGCGTACGGGGCGGGGTTGCCCCGGGCCAGCAGCGCGGTCAGCGCGTCCACGTCCGCGGCGGCCGGGTCGGGCAGGGGCGCGGTCAGCACCCGGCAGAGGTTGGCCTGGTAGACCTCGCCCGTCGCGATGTGTTCACGGATCCGTCGTACGCCCGTGGTGTACATGGCCCGGTCCAGGGACGAGGTCCAGTCGCCGGCCGCGGGGCCGCGCCAGGCGCCGGGCACCGGGGCGGGCACCGGCCGTCTGTGTACGGAGCCGAAGCGCGCGCAGACGAGGCGGCCCTCGAAATCGGCGGACACGGCCCAGAACCCGGTCGATTCGAGGGCCGCGGGATCACTGGTCACATCCCGCAGGTCGGACGCGAGGAGGCCGTCGAAGCGGGCCATTGGAGCAAGGTCGTGCACGCGGTCGAGTCTAGTGTCGCGACCGGCGGTACCCGCCCGGCAGGAGGGTCGTCCGGGTCCGCGGCCGCGCCCCGGCCGGCGCTTCCCCACCGGGGCCACCAGGGCTTTTGGCCGCCGCCGCGGGCACGCGCACCGGGGGGTGCCACGGGGCGGGGTTTGCCGGGAGGGACACCCGGGCCGCGTGCGACGACCCGCGCCGGGGCGGGTGCACCTCAGCACGCTGCGCAAACGCGTTTTTGTACTGGCCCGGGAATCCGCTAGAGTTCAACACGTCGCCGGGACGCGCAAGCGGAACGGGAAAGACAAGCGGACGTAGCTCAGTTGGTAGAGCGCAACCTTGCCAAGGTTGAGGTCGCCAGTTCGAACCTGGTCGTCCGCTCGCAGAAAAGTGGGGGATCTTCCCGAACCCTCACTCCGGGTGGAGTGGCCGAGAGGCGAGGCAACGGCCTGCAAAGCCGTCTACACGGGTTCAAATCCCGTCTCCACCTCCAAGGACGATTAGCTCAGCGGGAGAGCGCTTCCCTGACACGGAAGAGGTCACTGGTTCAATCCCAGTATCGTCCACTGGTCCGCAAGGATCCCCGCGCGATTAGCTCAGCGGGAGAGCGCTTCCCTGACACGGAAGAGGTCACTGGTTCAATCCCAGTATCGCGCACGCAGTACACGCAGGTTCACCCTGCGCGATTAGCTCAGCGGGAGAGCGCTTCCCTGACACGGAAGAGGTCACTGGTTCAATCCCAGTATCGCGCACCAGCGAAAGCCCCGGTCGTCATCGACGACCGGGGCTTCTTCGTTCCCGCCGGGCGCGGTGGACGCCCGTGGGTCCGGACGGGGACGTCCGGACCCACGCGGTCAGGCGCTCGGTGCGGTCGTCCGGTTCAGGACGAGAAGAGCATGCGGCCGAAGCTCTTGTGCCGGTAGTGGCCGCCGTGGTGCTGCGGCGCGCCCCAGGCGGGCGCCGGGGCGGCGGGGTACGCCTGCGGGGCCGGCGGCGCGGGCGGGGCCTGCTGCGCCCACTGCGCCTCGATTCGGGTGAGGGACTCCAGCTCGCCGTAGTCGAGGAAGATTCCCCGGCAGCCGCTGCACTGCTCGATCTGGATGCCGTTGCGGTTGTACGTGTGCATCTGCGCGTGGCACTTGGGACACTGCATGGTTTCGGCTCACTCCTCGTTCTGGGACCGCCGTCGCCGGAAGGGATGTCCGCCGACGGTCGGTTCAGCCTACGACGACCGCCCGGCGGCCAACTGTGGCGGGAGGGAAGCGATTCGGGCGCAGGCGTCGAGCATCGTCCGCTCCACCTCGTCCGGAGCCCGGCCCTCCGCCGTGGACTTGGCGATCGCCAGCGCGGCGGACTGGACGGTCAGGGCGCGGGCCGGGACGTCCAGTTCGGGCCAGGGGTCGCCCTCGGCGCGTACGGCGGGGCCGCCCGCGGCCCGGTAGGCACCCAGGAAGCGGGACCAGACCTCGGGGGGCAGGAGGCCGGCCGCGTACCAGGCGGCGGGGCGGGCGAGGTCCCAGGCGGGGTCGCCGAGGCCGAGGTCGTCGACGTCGATGAGCAGCCAGGGCCCGTGCGGGGCCGGGTGGCGGACGAGCTGGCCCAGGTGCAGATCGCCGTGGCAGAGGAAGGAGGAGCGGGGCGGGGGCTGGGCGGCCTCGTCGCGGGCCCAGGCGGGCAGCCCGCGCCAGGCCGCGAGCACGGGGGCGGTGGCCGGGTCGTCCGGGCGGGCGGCACGCATCCGGTCGACGGCGAGCGCGGCCTTCGCGGGGCCCCGCATGGGCGGGAGCGCGAGGGAGGGCGGGGCCGGGGTGCGGTGCAGTGCGGCCAGCAGGCCGGCGGCCTCCTCCCAGGGGGCGGCGTCCGGGTCGCCGGGGTCGACGGGTGCGCCGTGGGGCCACAGCGTGACGGGGCGGTCGGGGAGCGGGTCCGGTCCGGGTGCTTCGGGGTTCCGGGCGGGGCGGGGGTGCAGCGGTGCGAGCAGGACGCCGGCGAGCCGGGGGTCGTCCGCGAGGGCGAGGCGGGTGAGCAGGCCGGGGGTGTCCGTGCCGGGGGCGTGGGCCTTGGCGACGACGGTCCCGCTGCGGACCACGGTGCCGTCCGCGCGGTCCGCGAGCACCGCCGGGGGCGGGCAGGCGCAGGGGCTCCCGGGGCCCGGGTGAGCGGCCCGGTGGGCGAGGTCGCCCAGCGCGCGTATGACTGCGGTGGTCACGGTCTCCCCCGGTGACGAGCGGATGCACGGGCGGCCCGGTCCGCGCCGGGCCCGTCGACGAGCGTACGTGGGGCGGTGCGGGGCCGGGGAGGCGCTTCGAGGCCGCGGGACGGACGCTCCGTCGTGAACGGGCCCGGAAAACGCGATGTCCGGTCAGCTCCCCAGCTGACCGGACAAACGCTGCCGTCCGCCGCACCCCCGTCCCCACGGGGCTGTTGGCCGGATGTCCCGGTCCGGACCGCTCTTCCGGACCCCGGGCGCCGCTCAGCGCCCCAGCATCACGCCCACGGACGACGCCTGTGTGACCACCGCGTCCCAGCCGCCGAAGACGACCACGAGCAGGGCCGCCAGGGGAAGAACCATCGCCGTCGCCACCAGGGGGTGGCGCGTACCGGACGACGGGCGGGCGCCGAACGCGGCGTGGAACCTGCGTCCCCGCGCACGGATCATGGTCCGCGTTGCCGTGTCCGCCATGGTTCCTCTCCCGACTCGATGTGGAGCGGCGGGCGTGTGACCTCGGGGGACGAGTGTTGCGCCCGCCGCTTGACCTCAACAGTAGGGACGCGGGGGACGGCCGACGTCATGCCCGCGTACCTAATGCCGGGCCTCCCGGAGGATGAGCCGCCGGTAGTCGATGTACTCCCCTGGGTGGAGAACGGGTGCACGTCCTTGGGGACATCCCTGAGGGGTTGTCGGGTACCCCTCACACACGACCTCCGACGTATCAAGGCGTCCGACGGATGCCGGGACGGCCGGATGAGAAGGCTCTGACCAGGGGAAAAGCTTCCGGGTTCGTGAAACCTTCCGGGCGGGCGGCAGACCGTGCGGTCGGGCATTCACCCGATTTCTGATGCCGTTGTCGTACTTCCGTCGGACACGGTCCGGTTCCGGGGCACGGGACGTCGTCCGCGGGCCGCCGGACCCGCCGCCGGGGGTCCGGCGGAACCGTCCGTGACCGTGACTTCACTCACCCTCCCTCTCCCCCCGTCGGCCGGGCGACGCGACCGGCCGGTCCTCCGCCGGTCCGCGCGCGCCCGCGCCGACCGGGGCCACACCGTATGGTTTTCGGCCATGTGGCTCCAACGGCCTGTCGGGACAACCGCTTTGGGACCGGGGGCCGCCGCGGCGCGGGTCGCCTCCCGGTCCACGGCCCGTCACGGCCCGTGCCGCGTACCGACAATCGGTCGTCCGGCGAGGGCGCGGCCTCTGAGCGCCCCGGGCGCCGGGTACGTAAGCTGTGCCTCGTCAGGCGGACCAGGCAGCGGGGATGGGCAGACATGGCGATGATGCGGCTCCGGCGCGAGGACCCGCGTGTCGTCGGCTCGTTCAGGCTGCACCGGCGGCTCGGGGCGGGCGGCATGGGTGTCGTCTACCTGGGCTCGGACCGGCGCGGTCAGCGGGTGGCGCTGAAGGTGATCCGCCCCGACCTCGCGGAGGACCAGGAGTTCCGCTCGCGGTTCGCGCGCGAGGTGTCCGCGGCCCGGCGGATCCGCGGTGGCTGCACGGCGCGGCTGGTGGCCGCCGATCTGGAGGCGGACCGCCCGTGGTTCGCCACCCAGTACGTCCCGGGGCCCTCGCTGCACGACAAGGTGGCCGAGGAGGGACCGTTGTCGGCGGTCGAGGTGGCCTCGATCGGGGCCGCGCTCTCCGAGGGTCTGGTGGCGGTGCACGAGGCCGGTGTGGTGCACCGTGACCTGAAGCCGTCGAACATCCTCCTCTCCCCCAAGGGCCCCCGGATCATCGACTTCGGGATCGCCTGGGCGACCGGGGCCTCCACGCTCACCCATGTCGGCACGGCGGTGGGTTCGCCGGGCTTCCTCGCCCCCGAGCAGGTGCGCGGCGCGGCGGTGACGCCCGCGACCGACGTGTTCTCGCTCGGTGCCACGCTGGCGTACGCGGCGATGGCCGACTCGCCCTTCGGGCACGGCAGTTCCGAGGTGATGCTGTACCGCGTGGTGCACGAGGAGCCACATCTGCACGATGTGCACGACGCGCTGGCGCCGCTGGTGAGTGCCTGTCTGGCGAAGGACCCCGAGGAGCGGCCGAGCACGCTCCAACTCTCCATGCGGCTGAAGGAGATCGCGGCGCGGGAGGCGCAGGGGCTGCGCGCGGGGCGGCCGCCCGCGCAGCGCTCGACGCAGGATCCGGACCGGCCGACCGGCCGTCTCGACGGCCCGTACACCGAGCAGCAGACCCGGCGCGCGGCGCCTCCCGGGCCCCGTCAGCAGAAGCTCGCGCAGGACGGCAGGCAGGGCCCGTCGTCCAGGGCCGGGGGCTCGCGCACCGGCGGTTCCCGTACCGATGGTTCGCGTACCGGCGGTTCACGCACCGGGGGCGCACGTACCGGGGGTTCGCGTCCGCAGCAGCCGCGCGGCACCACCCGGTCCGACCGGCGTCCGCAGGGCACGAACGGGACGAACGGCAGGCCGACGAACGGCAGGCCGGGGACTCGGCCCGGGAACCGGGCGACCTCGGCGGGTCTGCGGCCCGCCAATCCGCGGCTGCTGCGGCAGCGGCTCGTCGTCTTCGTCGTGGTGACGCTGTTGGTGGCGCTGGGCATCGCGGCGGCTCAGGGCTGTCAGGGACCGGCCCGCGGGCTGGGGTCCGATCGGGGCCACGAACAGACACAGGGTCAGAGCCGGTAGGTCCGGGGGTCAGCCGGGGCGGCCGGCGACGCCGGGGCCGGTGGTCTCCGGTTCGGTGGTCCCCGGTTCGGCGGCGGGTTTCCAGCGGGCGAAGAGCGTGCTGCCGCCCCAGTCGCAGAGGACGCCGAGCAGGGTGCCCGCGGCCAGGGACGCCAGGAGCAGGGCCCAGTCGTTGTCCTGGATGGCGAAGAGCGAGTAGCAGCCGACGAACGTACCGGGGACGAACGAGGTCCACCGGAACCGTCCGAGCAGCACGATGCATGTGACGAAGACGCCCACGGTCAGCGCGTACGCGGCGTCGGCGCTGCCCAGGAGCACCGCTCCCCGGATCATCAGCCAGGCGCACAGCGAGCTGGCGAAGGTGGTCGACAGGGTGAGCGCCGCGCCCGGGAGGAGGCGCCTGCCGCAGGCGAAGTAGGCGGTGCAGCCGACGAACCCGGCCCACGCGGAAAGGCCCACGCCACGAGGCCGGCGAAACCTCCCCAGAGGCCGCAGAGCGGGCCGGTGAACGTCGCGGTGGCGAGCAGGTACCGGTTCATCGCAGGACGGTCTCCTTCGAAAGGACGGGAGGACGGCTGCGGGCCAATGTGAGGTCGACCTGCCAGGCCCTGGCGGGGCTCGCCCGCGAGCACGAGGTCGTCATCACGCACGGGAACGGGCCGCAGGTCGGCCTGCTCGCGCTGCAGAACCTGGCGCACCAGGACGTCGCCGCCTATCCCCTGGACGTCCTGGGGGCGGAGACCCAGGGCATGATCGGCTACGTCATCCAGCAGGAGCTGTCCAACGCGCTCGCCGGCGAGCGCGAGGTGGTGGCCGTGCTCACCACGACGGTGGTCGACGAGGACGACCCGGCCTTCGAACGGCCGACCAAACTCATCGGGCCGACCTACTCGGCCCAGGACGCGGCCGAGGCGGCGGCGGAGTACCGGTGGACGATCGCGCGTGACGGCGGGACGTTCCGCCGGGTCGTGCCGTCGCCCGACCCGATCCGGGTGGTGCAGGCGCCGATCGTCCGCCTCCTGCTGGAGAACCAGCGGCTCGTGGTGTGCGTCGGCGGTGGCGGCGTGCCGGTGAGGACCGACGGCAAGGGCCGCGAGGTCGGGATGCAGGCGGTGGTCGACAAGGACCTCGCCAGTGCGGCGCTGGCCGCGGAACTGGCGGCCGACACGCTCATCATGCTGACGGACGGCGACTACGTCAGCGAGAACTGGGGCACCCCGCAGCAGCGGGACATCAGGACCGCCTCCGCCGACGCCATTTCCGAGATTTCCTTCGCCGAGGGGTCGATGCAGCCCAAGGTGGACGCCGCCATCCGGGTCGCCCGCGCGGGCGGCCGCGCGCTCATCGGTCCGCTGAGCCGGCTGGACGACCTGCTGGCCCGCAAGGTCGGCACCGAGATCCGGGGCGACCTGGACGCGGGCATCGTCTACGCGTGACCCCCGGCGTCCGATACGAGAGGCCCCCGTGCCGCCCACCCGGCGCGGGGGCCTCTCGTGGTTCGCCACGACAAGCGGTGGTACGGGGCCGGCCCGTGCACGTGGAGCCGGCCGGGGCGTGCGTCAGCCGCGCGGGATGCTCCCGAGAACGCGGGTCGCCGCCCAGTAGACGGCGGAAGCCGTGATCATGCCGGCGAAGATCGCCGCGTCGACGCCCCACAGGGCCTTCGCCGCCGGGCCGGCCCAGAAGCTGGTGGTCACCCACATCGTGGCGGCGATGCCGCCGACGACGAGTGCCAGGACACCCGCCCAGTGGACACCGCCGCGGTACCAGAACGGTCCCCCGCGCCGCGCCTCCAGGAGGGTGGCGCCGTCGTAGCGGTTGCGTCGCAGGACCAGATCGGTCACGGCCACCGCCATGGCCGGGCCGGTCACCACGACCACGAGCTGGAGCATGGTGTTGACGCTGGTCAGGAAGTCGAAGACGAGGATCGCGTACAACGTCATCGCCGTGCCGAGGACGCCGATGACCAGGACCGCCGGGATGCGGGCGAGGCGGACGCCGACCGACTGGATGGACAGGCCGGCGCTGTAGGCCGTCATGCCGTTGTTCGTCATCGTGTTGACGACGACCGCGATGACGAAGACGGGGACGAACCAGCCCGGCAGGATGGTCTCCAGCGCGGCCTGCGGGTCGCTCATGTCAAGACTGGTCGCCGCGAACGCGCCGACGGCGGTGAAGACGACGCTCGGCAGGTACGCGCCGAGAGCCGTCCACCCGGCGATGGCGACCGGGCTGCTGTCACGGGGGAGGTAGCGGGCGAGGTCGGGGCTGTTGCTGTACGAGAGCGGGGCGGAGGCGACGATCGTGAAGCCCGCACCGAGCGTCGCGACGAGCGCGGCACCCCGCAGCGGCTCGGCCGGGGCGTAGGACCAGTCGGTCCCGGCGAGCACGTACCCCGTGACCACGACGAACACGACGGTCAGGAGGACGCTGAGCGCGGCATAGAGGCGCACGATCGTCGCGTGTCCGAAGATCGCTATCAGCAGCGTCCCCCCGGCGATGAGGCAGATGACGACCGCGTCGACGGCCCGGCTGTCCGGCAGCCCCATCCGGCCCGCCAGTCCGATGCCCGCGACCGAGGCAGCCGACCAGTTCAGGGCGAGGTAGGCCGCGGCGATGAGCCAGCCGGTCAGGACGAGCACGACCTTGTTGCCCACGACCCCGTACACCGCACGCGAGATGACCGATCCGCTCGTGCCGGCGACCGGACCGCTCGCCGCCAGGACGCCCGTGCAGATCCACAGCAGGTTCCCGGCGAGGATCACGCCGATGGCCTGCGGGAGCGTGAGTCCCATGAGGATCAGCGTGGCTCCGACGACGAAGCTCAGATAGCTCACGTTGGGCGCCGCCCAGACCGCGAACAGCCGGCGCGGGTGCCCGCCGCGCTCGTCCGCGGGCACCAGGTCGATGCCCCGGGTCTCCAGCTGCCCCGCGCGTTCGGAGCCATGACTGTCGCGGGACCCCGGGGAGGATTCCGAGGACCTCACGGAAGGGGTGGAGTTCGTCGCCATCGAGACCTCTCGGATCCACGGACCGCGGTGCCTCTATTGAGCGCCCGGCCAATTACGTATTGGTCGCACATCCAATAGCGTGTCCACCGTCACGTCAAGACCCCGACCGGCACGGATCCGGAGCGGATGAAGGGGGGCGGCGCATCAGCAAATTCGCACCCCTGTCGCACATCCGCTCCCGGATGCGCCCGGCACGGGGCCCGGCGCATCCGGGCACGGCGTCCGGGCCGGGGGGCTCCGCGGCTCGGGGCGCGTACGGGGCAGGTCCGCGCGGGGACCCGGTGGGCGGGTCTCAGCTCACGGCCCGCAGCAGGCCCGCGATGTGCTCGAACCCGCGCCGTTCCGCGTGTTCGAGGGCCGTGACGCCGTCGCCGTCCGGGAGGCCGGCAGTGGCGCCCGCCGTGATGAGCAGTTCCACGACCTCCTCGTGCACGGGGCCGCCGCCGCCCAGGATCACCGCCTCCAACAGGGCGGTCCAGCCGAGGCGGTTGACGTGGTCGACGTCGATGTCGGTCTCGCGCAGCAGGGCCCGTACGTAGCCGACGTGGCCGCGTTCGCAGGCGGGAATCAGGGCGGTGCCGCCGAAACGGTTGCACGACGACAGGTCGGGGCCGGCCGGGAGCAGGGTGCGCATCATCGCCACGCTGCCGGTCACCCCGGTCACCAGCCAGGGACTGTCCTCGCGGTCGTCCCGGGCATCGGGGTCGGCCCCCGCGGCGACGAGCACCTCGGCCGCGGCCACATGGTCGCCCGCCGCGGCGAGCAGGAGCGGGGTACGGCGGTGGGGGTCCCGCACCTCCGCCTCGGCACCGGCGGCGAGCGCGGCCCGCACGCCCGCGGTGTCGCCCGTGCCCGCCGCCGCCAGCAGGGCGTGTCCGGCCGGGGTCATGGGAGTGCTCCTCGGGCTGCTCGCGCCGCGCAGCACGGCCGACATCGTCCTCACCCGCGTACGCACCGCGATGCCGATGCCCGCCCTGAGACCGGCCCGGACACGGACGGGGTCGAGAAGCCGACGGCGCACGGCACGGGGAGTGCCGTGCGCCGGCCGGAACCGGGAGGACGCGTCGTTCCCGCCCGCGGCGGTGTCGTCGAAGAGCGGCATCATGCGACCTCCTCCTGTCCTACTTGTTCAGGGCCGCGGCGCCGGCCCGGGCGAACTTCTCGTCCAGGTCGCCGGACGGGGCGCCGGCGACGCCGATGCCCGCGATCGGGGCGCCCTTCGCGGTGACGGGGGCGCCGCCGGCGAGGAAGAGGGTGCCGGGGACGTCCTTCAGCGTCGGGGCGTTCTGCAGGCGCTTGACCAGCTCGGAGGTCGGGGCGTTCCAGGAGACGGCGGTGTACGCCTTCTTCACGGCCGACTCGTAGGACTGCGGGCCGGCGCCGTCGCCGCGCAGGGTGACGACGGTGTTGCCGTTGCGGTCGACGACGGCGACCGAGACCCGCTGGTTCTCCTTCTCCGCCGCGTCCAGCGTCGCCTGCGCGGCCTTCGTCGCCGCCTCGATCGTCAGGTGCGTGGACCGCGTGAGGTTCTTGCCCGCCGCCTCCACCCCGGGGGCGATGGTCGCGGACGAGCCCGCGTTGGCCGTCACCACGGCGAAGGTCCCGAGCGCGACGGCGCCGGCCACCGTGCCGCCGATGACGATGCGCGTGCGCTTCGAGGTCTTCCTGGCGTGCTTCATTCCGGTCACTCCTGTGATGGATGGGGGGCGCGGCCCCGTCCGCCCGGGGAATCCGGCTTCCGGGCCCGCCGGCTCCTGCCGTCCCGCTCGGATCAAGAGTGGGCCCGGGCACCCGCCCGTCCCGTCGACGTACCGGCTGCATGTGACGAGCGGGAAAGCCGACCCGGGGGTCATCCGATCGGTTGACCCCGGACGGCCCCGGACTTCCCGGCTCCATCGGTCCGGAAGGAGGTGCGGACGCACGGGCCCGCCCCGACGACTTCCGCCCGTGCGTTCCACGGGGCGGAACGCACGGGCGGCTCGGGCAGGAAGGGCGGGCGCGGGACGCCCGCGGGGTCAGGCCGTTCGCGGCCTGGTGGCGTAGAAGGCCACGGCCGAGGCGGCCGCCACGTTGAGGGAGTCGACACCGGCGTCCATCGGGATGCGGACGTGCTCGTCGACCGCGGCGAGGGTCCCGGGAGTGAGTCCGGCGCCCTCCGTGCCGAAGACCAGCGCGAGCTTCTCGTCGTCGCGCGCGGCGAGTTCGTCGAGGGTGATCGCCCGTTCGCTCAGGCAGAGGGCGGCGAGCGTGAACCCCGCGGAACGCAGGATCCCGATGTCCTTCGGCCAGGACTCCAGGCGGGTCCACGGCACTTGGAAGACGCCCCCCATCGAGACCTTCACGGACCGCCGGTAGAAGGGGTCGGCGCAGCGCGGGGTGAGCAGGACCGCGTCGATGCCGAGGGCGGCGGCGTTCCTGAAGGCGGCGCCCAGGTTGGCGTGGTCGACGATGTCCTCGAAGACGGCGACGCGCCGGACCGTGCGGTCCCCCGGGCCCGGGGGCGGCACCGCCGCGGGGCCGGTGCGGTCGTCGGCCGTCGTCTCCGCGGCCGTCGTGTCGGAGGCCGTCGTGTCGGAGGCCGTCGTCAGCAGCTCGTCCACCGTCGGCAGCGGCCTGCGCTGCATCGAGGCGAGGGCGCCGCGGTGGACGTGGTAGCCGGTGACGCGCTCGGCCAGTTCGGGGCTGACCGCGTACACCGGGGCCGGGACCTCGTCGATGACGTCCCGCATCAGGTCGATCCACTTCGCCGAGAGCAGCATGGACCGCATCTCGTACCCGGCGTGCCTGGCGCGTCTGATCACCTTCTCGCCCTCGGCGATGAACAGCCCCTCGGCGGGCTCCCGTCTGCGCCGGAGCTCGACGTCGGTCAGTCCGGTGTAGTCGTGCAGACGGGGGTCGTCGGGGTCGTCGATGGTGATGAGGTCGGCCACGGGTTCGATACTGCCTTGTCCGGTGTGTGGTGCCAACGGATCGGAAGAAGTTCCGTTACCGCCGGTTACTCAATGGGGTCCGTGAGGATCTTGCGTTCGGATCGGGCCGGATCGGCGTGCGCACCGGGGCGCGCGAGCCCGGCCCGGTCCGGACGAGAGGCCCGGGTGTCCGTGCCGGTCATTCGGCGGGGAGCGGCGCGATGTCCGCGCCGACCGCGACGACCTCGCCGATGACGATGACCGCCGGGGGGCGCACCTCCTCGGCCGCGGCCCGTTCGGCGACGGTCTCCAGGGTGGCGTCCACCCGGCGCTGGGCGGCGGTGGTGCCCTCCTGGACCAGGGCGACCGGGGTGTCGGGGGCCTTGCCGTGGGCGATGAGGGCGCGGGCGATGGCGCCGATCTTGTCGACGGCCATCAGGAGCACCAGGGTGCCGCGCAGTCTGGCGAGGGCCTCCCAGTCGACCAGCGAGCGTTCGTCGTCGGGGGCGACGTGGCCGCTCACGACGGTGAACTCGTGGGCCACTCCCCGGTGGGTGACGGGGATTCCGGCCGCGCCGGGCACGGAGATCGAGCTGGAGATGCCGGGGACGACGGTGCAGGCGATGCCCTCGGCGGCGAGCGCCTGGGCCTCCTCCATGCCGCGGCCGAAGACGAACGGGTCGCCGCCCTTGAGCCGGACGACGGCCTTGCCCGCCTTGGCGTGGTCGATGAGCGCCTGGTTGATGGCCTCCTGGGCCATGTAGCGGCCGTACGGGATCTTCGCGGCGTCGATCACCTCGACGTGCGGCGGCAGTTCGTCGAGCAGGTCGCGCGGGCCGAGCCGGTCGGCGATGACGACGTCGGCCCCGGCGAGGAGGCGGCGGCCGCGGACCGTGATCAGGTCGGGGTCCCCGGGGCCGCCGCCGACCAGGGCCACGCCCGGGGCCCTGGTGCGGTGGTGGGGTGCGGCGAGGGTGCCGTCGCGCAGGCCCTCGACGATGGCGTCGCGGACGGCGGCGCAGTGGCGCGGGTCGCGGTCATGGGTGCCGGCGGTGAGAACGGCGACGGTGACGCCCTCGCCGCGGCCGGTGGCCGGGGTCCAGGCGGTGGCGGCGTCGGCGTCGTCGCTGCGGACGCACCAGATCCGGTTGCGTTCGGCCTCGGCCGACGCGGCGTCGTTCGCGGCGAGGTCGTCGGACGCGACGAGGACGTACCAGGCGCCGGCCAGGTCCCCGTCGGCGTACCGGCGGCGCTCCCAGCGGATCTCGCCGGCGTCGGCCATCGCCTCGACGGACGGGGTGGCGGCCGGGGACACGAGGACGATGTCGGCGCCCGCCGCGATGAGCGCGGGGAGGCGGCGCTGGGCGACCTGGCCGCCGCCGATCACGACGACGCGGCGGCCGCCGAGCCGCAGTCCGACGGGGTACGCGGGGTGATCGGTGCGCTCTGCGTGCTCGGCCATGGCGGTGCGGGCTCCTCGTGCAGGGGACTGAATGCGGAGGCCGCTGCGGCGGTGGAGCGGCTGTGACGTGCGGGTTCGCGGGGCGGGTCAACGATACGCGGTGGGACGGCCGCGACGCGTCGGGGAGCGGGCGGGACGGGGTGCCTGCGGCGGCCGGTCTCCCCCGGCCCGTTTCCTCCCCGGCCGTCCCCCGGCACCGGCCGGGAAACGGGGCCGGAGTACCGGGAGCGCCTGGAGGACGGAAGGCCCGGTGGGAGGAAGGGGCTCGGTGGGCAGGGAGGAACCGGAGGGCCGGGACCGACGGGGTCCCGGCCCCGGGGCTACTTCTCCGTGACGCCCGCCGTGTCGAACGTCGCCACCTCGTGCATCGCCCGCGCCGCGCTCTGCACGATCGGCAGTGCCAGCAGCGCGCCCGTGCCCTCGCCGAGGCGGAGGTCGAGGTCGACCAGCGGACGCAGCCCCAGCTTGTTGAGGGCGGCGACGTGGCCGGGTTCGGCGCTGCGGTGGCCCGCGATGCAGGCGGCCAGGGCCTCGGGGGCGATCGCACGGGCGACCAGGGCCGCGGCACCCGCGCTGACGCCGTCGAGGATGACGGGGGTGCGCAGCGAGGCACCGCCCAGCAGGAAGCCGGCCATCGCCGCGTGTTCGAGGCCGCCGACCGCCGCCAGGACGCCGATCGGGTCGGCCGGGTCCGGCTGGTGGAATTCGAGGGCCCGCCGGACCACATCGACCTTGCGGGCGTGCATCTCGTCGTTGATGCCGGTGCCGCGACCGGTCACCTCGGCCGGGTCCATGCCCGTGTACACACAGATCAGCGCGGCCGACGCCGTGGTGTTGGCGATGCCCATCTCACCGGTGAGCAGGCCCTTGTTGCCCGCCGCGACCAGGTCGCGGGCGGTCTCGATGCCGACCTCGATCGCCGCGAGCACCTCTTCGCGGGTCAGCGCGGGACCGGTGGTGAAGTCGGCCGTCCCGGCCCGGACCTTGCGGGGCAGGAGACCGGGCGTCGCGGGCAGTTCCGCGGCCACACCGACATCCACCACGCACACCTCGGCGCCGACCTGGGACGCGAACGCGTTGCAGACCGCGCCGCCGCCGAGGAAGTTGGCGACCATCTGGCCGGTGACCTCCTGCGGCCAGGCGGTGACGCCCTGGGCGTGCACGCCGTGGTCACCCGCGAAGATCGCGACGGCCGCGGGCTCCGGGATCGGCGGCGGACACACCCGGGAGAGCCCGGCCAGCTGCGCGGAGATGATCTCCAGCATGCCGAGGGCACCGGCGGGCTTGGTCATCCGCTTCTGGCGTTCCCACGCCTCGCCGAGCGCCTTGGCGTCCAGCGGACGGATGTTGGCGATGGTCTCCTGGAGCAGGTCGTGCGGCTCCTCGCCGGGCAGGGCGCGCCGTCCGTACGTCTCCTCGTGGACGACCCAGGACAGCGGGCGGCGCTTGGACCAGCCCGCCTGCATCAGCTCGGGCTCCTCGGGGAACTCGTCGACGTAGCCGACGCACAGGTAGGCGACGACTTCGAGGTGCTCGGGCAGGCCCAGGGCGCGGACCATCTCGCGCTCGTCGAAGAAGCTGACCCAGCCGACGCCGAGGCCTTCGGCACGGGCGGCGAGCCAGAGGTTCTCGACGGCGAGCGCGGAGGAGTACGGGGCCATCTGCGGCTGGGTGTGCCGGCCGAGGGTGTGCCGACCGCCGCGGGTGGGGTCGGCGGTGACGACGATGTTCACCGGGGTGTCGAGGATGGCCTCGATCTTCAGTTCCTTGAACTGCTTGGCCCGGCCCTTGGGCAGCGACTTGGCGTAGGCGTCGCGCTGACGCTGCGCCAGTTCGTGCATGGCACGGCGGGTCTCCGCGGAGCGGATGACGACGAAGTCCCAGGGCTGCGAGTGGCCGACGCTGGGTGCCGTGTGCGCGGCTTCGAGCACGCGGAGCAGGACCTCGTGCGGGATGGGGTCGTTGCGGAAGCCGTTGCGGATGTCGCGCCGCTCGCGCATGACGCGGAGCACCGCCTCGCGCTCGGCGTCGTCGTAGCCGGGGGCCGGCGGGCCGACGGGGACCGCGGCCTCGTCGGACTCGGGCGCCTCCGTCCCGGGGGCCTCTGCCGCAGGAGTCCCGGCCGCAGGGGTCCCGGTCTCGTGGGCCGAGGGGGCTTCGGTGGCCGGGGCCGTCCCGGTGGCCGGGATCTCCTCCACGACCGGGGCTTCGGCGACCGGCACTTCGGCGGCCTGCGCCTCGGGGGTCTCGGCCGTACCGGGAACCCCGGCCGCCTCGGGGGCTTCCGCCGCGAGGGGCTCGGTGCCGGGTGCCGGGGCCTCCCCGGGCAGTTCCTGCGGCCGGTCCGCGGCCTGCGCGAAGACGATCTCGTCGTGCTCGGTCACCGTGTCCTGCACGGGCGCGGCCGCCACCGGCTCCGCGGGGGGGGCGGCCTCCGCCGCGTCCACGGGGGCGGTCGGGGCCGGGGTCTCGATGACCTCCGGGCCCGCCTCGGCCTCCGGTTCGGGCGCGTTCGGGTTCGGTGCCCCGGCGTCCGCGACGGGTCCGGGAACCTGCTCGGGCATCTCGGCGGGCGCGGCACCGGTAACGCCTTCGGCGACCTCCACCGGCGCGACGGGTTCCCCGGCGTCACCGGCCGGCACCGCCTCGGCGTCCGGCCGGGGGCCCTGGGCGGGCTCCGTCGCGACCGCCCCGTGCTCGGGCCCGGCCACGGAGTCGGCCTCCGCGTCCCCCGCCCCGGCGGTCTGCTCGGCGGCCTGTACCGGGACCTGCTCCGCGACGGGTGTCGGGGCCAGGTTCGGGGTAGTCGGCACCGAACCCTCCACGGGCACGAACTGCCCCACGGGAACGGCTTCCTGAGTCCCCTGGGCCTCCTGGACGCCCTGTGCCTCCGGGGCCCCCTGAATCTCCTGAGCCTCCGAGGCCCCCCGGGCCTCCTGGGGCACGGCACCTTCGACAGGCATGGCGCCTTCGACAGACACCGCGGCTTCGACAGACACCGCAGCTTCGACGACCGCGGCCTCACCGGGTACCACGGTCTCCACGGGCGTTGCGGCTTCGACGGGCGCTGCGGTCTCCACGGACACTGCGGTCTCCACGGACACTGCGGCCTCGACGGGCCCTGCGGCCTCGACGAAGCCCTCGGCCGGAGTTCCGGCGGGAGCCTCGGCAACCGGGGCCGCCGCGGCCTCCGGCACCACGGCCGGAGCGGCCTGCACCGGCTGTGCCGCTGCCACCGGCTCGGCGACCGACTCCGCGGCCGGCTCGGTGCCCTGCTCCGGAACGACCGATTCTGCTGTCGCCTCCGCCGCCACCGGAACCGCCGCCGGCTGCGCCGCCCACGGGCTGCCGCCCTGCGGGAGGATCTCGCCGAGCTGCGGACCCGGCAGCACCGCCGCGTCCTCGCCCGGCGCGAAGTACTCGGGGCCGGCGGCCTGTGGCACGGAAGCCTGGGCCTGCACGGGGGCCTGGGGCTGGACCGGGGCCTGGGGCGCGCCCGCGGGCCCGCGGTCGGCGAGCGAACGGACCACGCCGCCGGTCGACGCGCCGCCGTACGACGGGCCTCCGTCGGCCACGGCCGGGCCGCGGTGCAGCGGCCGGCGCGTCGGGGTCTGGGGCTGTGCGGCCTGGGCGGGAACCTGAGCGGGCGAGGGGATGCGCACACCGCTCAGGTCGACCGAACCGGAGTCGCGGCCACCGGATTCATGCGTTCCCTGGCCGGTCACGACCGGGTGCTCCGCCACCGCCTGCTGAGCGGCGGCGTACCTGTCGGCGGCCGGCGCCTGCACGGGCTCCTGCACCTGGACCTGCACGGGTCCCTGCGGCTGGACGGGGGTCCCGGCGGCCGGCTGGGCGTAGGGCTGGGCCGGGTGGCCGCCCTGTCCGGGCACCGGTGCGTGGACGGCGGCGGCCTCGGGGTACTGGCCGGGGGCCGGCACGGTCTGCGGGTCGCTCCAGGCGCCCTGCGGACTCGGCATCAGCAGGAGGTCGTCGTCCTCGGGCACGTGCTCGGAGGGGGCGAGGTAGGTGTAGGCGTCCGGGGCGGCGACGCCCGGCTGCTCCACCGTGCCCGCGTTCTCCGGCAGTCCCTCGACCGGGATCTGGCCGGTGTCACTCATGCGTACCCCTCGCCCATCGTCAGTGCTCCTTCGGCCCTTCGTCCGGGACGTCCGAACACGGCGCCCCGGTGCTCGTCAACAAGAACGAGCGGGCTCGCCGCGCGGCACGAAACGGTCGTGGACATACTGCATTCTCACGCCCGTCCGCCGCCGCGGCAGCCCATTTCGCCACGGCCCGCTGTGGACTGCGCCACGTTGCGCATCCCCCGGTTCCGCCGTACCACAGCGGGGACCAAAACAGTCCCCTTTTCCGGACATTGACGAGCGAAACGACGAACGTCCGACCGCGGTACAACGATCGGCCAGCCTACCTCCCGCCGCACGCGGCCGGGTCAGGGGGCGAGGTCGGAACGCGTCGCGGAGAGCAGGAACACGACCGAGCGTTCACGCTCCGACCATGCGGCCGTGTCGAGTTCGACGGACTGGAGGAGCGAGCACCGGACGGCATATCCGTTCCCGGTGAGCGCGGCGCCGAGCGCCTCGGCCTCGTCGCGGGTCGACGCGTGGGTCACGATGCGTTCCGGCCGGCGTTCGGTGACGGCGGTGACGACGGGGACCCCGCCGCCCCCGATCCGGACGACGTCGGGTTCCGGCAGCCGTTCCAGCACGTGCGGCGCACGGCCCTCGACGACCTGGATCTGGACCCCGAAGGCCCGTGCCGCCGCCGCGGTGCGGGCGCAGGCGGCCGGGTCGCTGTCGACCGCCAGGACCGCCGCGCCGAAGCGGGCCGCCTCCACGGCCAGGGCCCCGCCGCCGGAGCCGATGTCCCACAGGAGGTCGCCGGTGCGGGGGCCGAGGCGGGCCAGTTGGGCGGCGCGCAGCCCCGGGGACCCGCCTTCGCCGCTCGTCGCCCCGCCGCCCGCGACGTCGTCCGGGTACGCCTCCGGGGGCAGCGCCCAGCCGCGTGCTCCGCGGGGGCAGGCGGGGTGGCCGCCCGCGATCCACCCGCCGGCGGCCTGCGGTTCGGGGCCTCCGCCGATGACGATGACGACGTTGGGGTCGCGCCAGACGTGGTCGGCGGCCTTGTCGGAGGTGACGACGGTGACCTGTTCGCGGTCGGTGCCGAGTTCCTCGCAGATGACGAAGGTGCGGTGGACGCCTTCGAGGAGCAGGGCCAGTTCGGCGGGGCCCGCCCCGGGCGAGGTGAGGACGGCGACCTTGTGGTGGGCGCGGCAGACGTTGACGGCGCGGCGCAGGGTGCGGGGGTGGGCGACGACGATCCGGGCGTCCTCCCACGGCATTCCCGCGCGGGCGAACGCGGCGGCGACGGAGGAGACCGCCGGGACCACCTCCACCTCCAGGCCGTGCTCGGGTGCGCGGAGGTTGCGTACGACCCCGAAGAAGCCTGGGTCCCCGTCGGCGAGGACCACGGCGCTGCCGCGGTGTCCGGCGATCCGGCGGGCGGCCAGGTCGATGGAGCCCAGGCGGATGCGTTCGGCCTGCGCCGGTACTTCGGGCAGTGCGAGGTGGTGGGCGGCTCCGGCGACGAGCGTGGCGGCCGAGAGGGCGGCCGTGGCCGCTCCGGTCAGTGGTGAGCCGTCCCAGCCGATCACGGTGACCCGATCGGCCATGTGTCGTCAGTCTCCTGGAGTCGTCGCAGGTGGGGATGTTCGTGAAGGGGGCAGGGCGAGGTTACCCGGTCCGTGCCCACGGAGCGTCAGGACCCCTCCGGGAGGTCAGTTCCAGTCGTTGTAGGCACCGTAGCCGCCCGCGTCGGCGAGCTGCTCGGCGACGCCTTCGAGGTCCTCGGGGAGCAGGCCCCAGACGATCAGGTCGGTGCGGATGTCGGTCCAGCCGCCGTCCGTGCCGTTCTCGGTCCGGGTGCGCGCTATGCGGGCGTTGCGCAGGACGCCCTCGCTGATGCAGCCGAGCTTCTGGGCGACCTGCTGGGCGGCGGTGTTGTCGGCCGCGGTGCGCAGCTCGATGCGTTCGAAGCCCCGGTCGTCGAAGAGCCACTGGGCCAGTGCCAGCACGGACTCGGTGGCGTAGCCCTCGCCGCGCGCCCAGGGGGCGGTGATGTACGCGACCTCGGTGGCGCGGGTGCGCCAGTCGGTGTTGCACAGCCGGACGGAGCCGACGAGTCGCTGGGTGAGGAACTCGGTGACGGCGAGGACGATGCCGTCACCGCTGGTGCGCCGGGCGGGGGCGATCCTGCGGACCCAGCGTTCGGCGTCGATCCGGGTGTAGGGGTGGGGGGCGTCGGTCCAGGCGGTGACGAGCTCGTCGTTCATCATCTCGATGTACGCGGGGATGTCCGCCATGTCGAAGGGGCGCATCACCAACCTGTCCGTGCTGATGGAGATGTCCGGAAAGGTGGAAGTCATGCGCAGCTCCATGCCGAAGGCCGTGTGAATGCACAGCATGCAGCATCGGGCCACCGGTGCGCATGGTCGGGTCCGGCACGGCGGAGCCCCGCGCCCCCCTGATGGGGTGCGCGGGGCTCGCCGGACAAATGCCGTGCGGGGGTCAGGACTTGGTCGCGGTGCCGAAGGCCGGGATGATCGAGCCCTGGTAGGTGTCCTCGATGAACTTCTTGACCTCGTCGGAGTGCAGGAGCTTCACGAGCTTCTGGACGCGGGCGTCCTTCTCGTTGCCCTCCTTCACGGCGATGATGTTGGCGTAGGGGTTGCCGTCGGCCTTCTCCAGGACCAGGGAGTCCTTGCCGGGCTTGAGGTCGGCCTCGATCGCGTAGTTGCCGTTGATGACGGCCGCGTCGACGTCGTTCAGGGCGCGGGGGACGGTGGCGGCCTCCAGCTCCTTGAACTCCAGGCCCTTCTTGTCGGTGATGTCGCTCAGCTTGGCGCTGGTGCCGACGCCGTCCTTGAGGGTGATGAGGCCGTTCTCGGCGAGCAGCTGGAGGGCGCGGCCCTCGTTGGTGGTGTCGTTGGGGACGGCGATGGTCTGGCCGGCCTTGATGTCCTTGAGGTCCTCGACCTTCTTGGAGTAGAGGCCGAGGGGCTCCAGGTGGACGGCGCCGACGGAGACGATGTGGGTGTTCTTCTTCTTGTTGAAGTCGTCGAGGTACGGCTGGTGCTGGAAGAAGTTGGCGTCGACCTGGCCGGTCTCGGTGGCGGTGTTCGGCAGGACGTAGTCCGTGAACTCCTTGACCTCCAGCTTGAGGCCCTCCTTCTCCGCCAGGTTCTTCCGGACGAACTCCAGGATGTCGGCGTGCGGCGTGGGGGACGCGGCGACGACGAGCGCCTTGGAGGTGTCGGCCCCTGCGCCGGTGTCGCTCTTGGCGGACGGGTCGGAGTCCGTGCCGCAGGCGCTGAGGCCGAGGGCGAGGGCGGCGGTGGCAGCGGCAGCCGCGGTGATCTTGATGTTCTTGCGCACGAAAAGTGCCTCTTTCCGGTGATGAGGGTGGTGCGCCCGGACAAGGAGTGCGGGCTTTTGAGGGGAGGAGGTCTCAGGTGGTGGCGCGGCCCCGGCGGGCCAGCAGGCGTACGACCACGTCGCCGATCAGCTGGACCACGGTCACGATGACGACGAGCAGCGCGACGGTGATGAGCATGAACTGGTTGTCGAAGCGCTGGAATCCGTAGGTGACGGCCTTGGATCCGAGCCCTTCGCCGCCGACGGCCCCGGCCATCGCGGAATAGCCGATGAGCACGATGACGGTGGTGGTGACGCCGGAGATGAGCGAGGGAAGTGCCTGCGGCAGCAGGACCTTGCGGACGATCGTCGGGATGGATCCGCCCATCGACTGGACGGCCTCGACGAGTCCGTGGTCGACCTCGCGGACGGACGTCTCGACGAGCCGGGCGAAGAACGGGATGGCGCCGACGGCAAGCGGGACGATCATCGCGGTCGGGCCGATGAAGGTGCCGACGATCCAGGTGGTGAAGGGGATCAGGGCGATCAGCAGGATGATGAACGGCAGCGAGCGGCCGACGTTCACGATCGCCCCGACGACCTTGTTCACGGGGGTGTTCTGGAGCAGTCCGCCCTTGTCGGTGAGGACCAGCAGGACACCGAGCGGCAGCCCGACCAGGATGGTGACGACCGCGGACCAGAGCACCATGTAGAGGGTGTCGACGGTCCCCTGGGTGAGCAGCGGCTGCATTTCGGACCAGGTCACTTCGCCACCTCCTTGGTGAGCGGGGCGGGGGTCTGTACGGGAATGGCGGTGGCCGCGTCCTCCACGACCTCGGCCTGGAGGCCCTGCTCCCGCAGGAAGCCGATCGGGACGACGTTCTCCTCGAAGCGGCCGGGCAGCTCGATGCGCATCCGGCCGATCTGGTTGCCGCCGACGGTGTCCATCGCGGCGCCCAGGATCGAGATGTCGATGTTGTAGGTGCGGGAGAGCTGGGAGATCACCGGCTGGGTGGCGGCCTCGCCGCGGAAGGTGACGTCGACGACCGTGCGGTCGGGGCCGGAGGCCGTGCCGCCGACCGGGAACAGCTCGTGGGCCAGTTCGGAGCCGGGGGTGGCGAGCAGGTCGCCGACGGTTCCGGATTCGACGACGCGCCCCTTCCGCATCAGTGCGGCGGAGTCGCAGATCGTCTTGACGACGTCCATCTCGTGCGTGATGAGCAGGACGGTCAGGCCCAGCTGCTGGTTGAGGTCGCGCAGCAGCTGGAGGATCGAGCGGGTGGTCTCGGGGTCGAGGGCGGAGGTCGCCTCGTCGGAGAGCAGCACCTTGGGGTCCCCGGCGAGTGCGCGGGCGATACCGACGCGCTGCTTCTGGCCGCCGGAGAGCTGGCCCGGGTACGCCTTGGCCTTGTCGGCGAGGCCGACCAGGTCGAGGAGTTCGAGGGCCTTGCGGGAGCGGTCCCGGCCGGGGACGCCGAGGATCTCCAGCGGGAGTTCGACGTTGCCCTGGACGGTGCGGGAGGCCAGCAGGTTGAAGTGCTGGAAGACCATGCCGATGCGGCTGCGCACCTCGCGCAGTTCCCTGCCGGCCCGCCTGCCGCGCCCGGCGAGGGCGGTGAGGTCCTGGCCGGCCACGGTCACGGTGCCGGAGGTGGGGCGTTCCAGGAGGTTGACGCAGCGGATCAGGGAGGACTTGCCGGCACCGCTCTGTCCGATGACGCCGTACACCTCGCCCTCGCGGACGTGCAGGTCGACGCCGTCGAGGGCGGTGACCTCCCGGCCGCGCGACTGGTAGACCTTCGTGAGGCCCGTAGTGGTGATCACAGGGGGTTTCCGTCACTGTCGAGTGCGCGGCGCGGTGTCCGCCGGGCACGGGGCATTCGTCTGAATGGGACTGTCGGGACGCTTCGATCGGACGTTCCGAGCGGGAGTTTCCGACGCGGGCCGGCGCGGCAGGGGCCGGGCGGTGGCGTCGGGGCAGGCTCGTTCCGCCGGGTGCGGACGGCGCGGGCTCGGTCTCGCTTCGGGGCGCGAGGATCGGGCGGGGGCCCTCAGAAGGTGCGCATTCGACACATACAACGAGCACCGGGCGTCGTGATCGCCTCGGTCGCAAGGATGCGGCTGCTCGTCGTGGTCATGGCCCAAGTAAAACAGACGTAACGGGCCTCGCGACCCGGTTGTCCGGATGGCGGACGTTCGTGGACACCGGGCCGGACCGGGGCGGCCGCCGCCCGAAATCTCGACCCCCGAGGCCGTGACCTGCGGAAACATGCCTCGGGTGGGAGTGAGGACGGCTTCCGCGACCGGGCCGGGACGGCTCCCGGTTGTGGTCAAGGCCACGGACGGCCGCCGTTCGGGGCCCGGACCGCCCCCGGTCGTCCGGTCCGCGGTCCGGGCGGGGGCGCACGCAGGGTGCGGCACGGTCCGTAATACCCTCGGCCTCATGCTTGTCGCCCTGACGGTCGCGGTCTCCGTGACCGCGCTCGCCCTCGCCGCCTGGTGCGGTTTCGCCGCCTACCGGGACCAGCCGACCAAGGACTGGCACTTCATCGGGATGGCCGTGGTCTCCCTGCTGGCGCTGGCCCAGCTGGTGGTGGGCATCGTGCAGCTGTCCCGGGGCGAGCGGCCCGAGCAGGGCATGACGATCTTCATCGCGTATCTGATCGGGGCGTTCTTCGCGGTGCCCGCCGCGGGTTTCCTGTCGCTGACCGAGCGGACCCGGTGGGGTTCGGTGACGGTGGCGGCGGGTGCGGTCGTGCTGGCCGTCCTCGAAGTACGGCTCCACGACATCTGGGGAAACTGACCGTGACCGACACCGACCGCTCCCCCTCGGCGGCCACCGGCGAGAAGCAGCCCTTCGACCTGGGCACGGGCCCCGGCCGGGTCCTGGTCTGGTTCTACGGGGTGTTCACCGTCGCGGCGGCCTCCCGCGCGATCGTCCAGATGATCCTGGACTTCGGCCGGGCGCCGCTCTCCTACGTGCTGTCGGCCGCCTCCGCGCTCGTGTACGGGTTCATCACGTACTCGCTGGTGCGCGGGGGCGAGCGGGCCCGCAGGACGGCGCTGGTCTGCTGCGCCGCCGAGTTGCTGGGGGTGCTGGTGGTCGGGACCTGGACGATGGTGGAGCCCTCGGCGTTCGCGGACGACACCGTCTGGTCGGACTTCGGCATGGGCTATCTGTTCATCCCGGTGATCCTGCCGGTCACCGGGATGATGTGGCTGCGCCGGGCCAGGACCGCCTGACGGGTCGCCCTCCACTCCGTACGCGGGAGCGGGTGGCCGACCGCCCGGCGCCCCGTACCGGGAACGTGCGACCGGCCGGTTCCGCTCGCGGCCGGTCGCACGTTCCGGTTCCGTTTGGTCCTAGGCGCTGGCGACGTACGCCGCGGGCGCGGTGGCGTCCTTCTCCAGCAGGATCATCAGGACACCGTCCCCGCCGGTCTCGTTGCCCACCGGGGTGTACCCCGCCCGCCGGTAGAGCCGCAGGTTGCCCTCGCTGCGGTGTCCGGTGTGCAGCCGGAAGCGGGTCGCCGACCGTTCGGCGGCCAGGCCCGACTCGGCCGCCCCGAGCAGCCGGGCGCCGAGACCGTGCCCCTGGAGCCGCGGGTGGACGCAGAGCCGGCCGATCTCCCCGACCCCGTCCCCTTCGAGGGTCCCCCGGACCGAGCCGACGATCTCGTCGCCGAGGCGTGCCACGAACACCAGGTTCGTGGCGATCTCGGTGCGCATCGAGTCGAGGGTCTGGGTGAGCGGGTCGATCCGGTAGTTCCCGTACAGCTCCGCCTCGCTCTGGAAGCTGAGGTACTGGAGTTTCAAGATCTGTTCGGCGTCCTGTTCCGTCGCCGCCGAGATGATCACGCTCATGCCCATCTGCGCATGCCTCCGCCCACCTGATCCACCGGTTGTCTATCGCTCCTTTCCCCACGGTTCAGGAGCTGCAACCTCCGCCGCGAGCATTCTGCGCAGACATCCAAGGCATCGGGAACGGACGGGGCCCAAACTCCCCTGTGACATACCCAACTTTCCTGCGATTTCCCGGTAGGTGGGGTCACTCGGCGCCAGCATCGCCGACAGCAGCCGCGCGCACCGGGCGGGCAGCCGGTCCACCGCGGCGCGCAGTGCCCGGCGTTCGTCGGCGCCGACGGCCATCCGTTCGGGGCAGCCGGCCGGGTCCGCGGCGGTCTCGTCGCGGTAGGGGCGTTCGAACCGGGCGGTGCGGCGGGCCCTGCGGCCCTCGGCCCGTACGCAGTCGCGCACCCAGCGGGCCGTGTCCGCCGGTGGCCCCTCCCCCGCGAGCCGTTCCAGCAGCCGCAGCCAGACGGACTGTTCGAGGTCGGCGGGTTCGACGGCCGGGCCCGTCGCCGAGGCGGCCGCCTCGGCCAGCGCCTCGGCGCTCACCAGCGGGTACAGGGCCCGGACGACCGCCGGGGCGCCGGGGGCGGCTGCCGCGGGAACATGATCGATAAGCGTCATGCCCCGGCCGACGCCCGTACGGCGACGGCCGGTTGCCGTGACGGGCGGTCACCACCCGACCGGGGCACGGCCCGGCCGGGTGCTGACGCCGGTTCCACGGAGCGTCCGGAGGGGCTCAGCGGCCGTTGAAGTCCGCCGCGGCGAGCAGGGCCGTGTCCGGGTTGTCGGAGAAGATCCCGTCGATGCCCGTCCCGAAGTACGTCCGCAGCGCGCCGAACGCGTCGCCGTAGGCGGCCGGGTCCGTGCCGCGCCGGAAGTCGGCGGGCAGGAAGGTGTTCTCGTTGCGCATGGTGTAGGGGTGCAGGACCAGGCCCTGCGCGTGCGCGTCCTTCACCAGCGAGGTCGGCTCGGTGAGCCGGCCCGAGGCGTCCTTGGGGATGATCAGGTCCAGGGTGGGGCCGATGCCCTGCGCGAAGGAGGCCATCCACTTCAGGCCCTCGGGCTTCACCAGGTCCGCGACGGTGCGCGGGTCGCCGGAGGTCACGAAGTCCCAGGGGCGCTCGCCGGCGCCCGAGAGCAGCACGACGCGCGGGGTCGAGACGAGCCGGGCCAGCCGCTGGATGCTGCCGGGCTCGAAGGACTGGAGGATGAGCGGCGAGTGCGCACGGTGGCGGTTGTAGCGGCGCAGCAGCTTGGCGAGCGGCTCCTCGAGGCCGAGACCGAGACCGCGGAAGTAGGTGGGGTGCTTGGTCTCGACGTACAGCCAGACGGGCTTGCCCCGCCTGCGGCCCTCGCGGTCGGCCCAGCGCAGCACCTCCTCGAAGGTGGGGACCTCCCAGCGGCCGTCGTAGAGGGTGTTCTTCTGGCGGGTGCCGGGGATGCGCTCCTTGGCCCGCAGCGTCTTCAGCTCGGCGAGGGTGAAGTCCTCGGTGAACCAGCCGGTGAGCGGGACGCCGTCGACCTTCTTCGTCGTCCTGCGGCTCGCGAACTCGGGGTGCTCGGAGACGTCGGTGGTGGCGGTGATGTCGTTCTCGTGGCGGCAGACGAGGTGGCCGTCCTTGGTCGGCACCAGGTCCTGCTCGATGACGTGCGCGCCCATGTCGAGGGCCAGCTGGTAGGAGCCGAGCGTGTGCTCCGGCCGGTAGCCGCTGGCGCCGCGGTGCCCGATGACGGTGGGGACCGGCAGGTCGAGGCGGAAGCCGTGCCCGCCGTGCCGTCCGGAGGCGCTCGCCGTGGGGTTGTCGGCGGCGTCGGCCGGGCCGCCGGCCAGCCCGAGGGCGGCCGTGCCCAGTACGGCGGCGCCCGCTCCCAGCATGGTTCTGCGGGCGGGACCGGTCTGCGCGCGCTCTGTCATGAATGCTCCTCGCGTGTGATGTCTGGCACCTGTCGGGCGCGGCCCGAGCGTAAGCAGCAGTACGGTCGTGGAGGCAGCTCCTGGACGAACATGGCGGAAACTCGTGTCAACGCCCCGTGTCCGCCGGTTGAACCCGATGTGCGATCAGCGAGAAGCCGCGAGTATCGTCCTCACCTGCATGGACCGTCACGATCCCGCACCTCGGCCGGCCCGGCCACTACACCGGAGGAACCGTTGTCCCGACACGCACTCATCAAGGCAGTGCTCGGACCGATCTTGCGCCTGATGTTCCGCCCCCAGGTGGAGGGTGCCGAGAACATTCCCGGGGACGGTCCGGTGATCCTCGCGGGCAACCATCTGACCTTCATCGACTCGATGATCATGCCGATCTGCTGCGACCGCCCGGTGTTCTACATCGGCAAGGACGAGTACGTGACGGGCAAGGGCCTCAAGGGCCGGGCGATGGCCTGGTTCTTCAGCGGCTGCGGCATGATCCCGGTGGACCGGGACGGCGGGCGCGGCGGTGTCGCGGCGCTGATGACGGGCCGTCGGGTGCTGGAGGAGGGCAAGGCGTTCGCCATCTACCCGGAGGGCACCCGCTCCCCGGACGGCCGGCTGTACCGGGGCCGTACGGGCATCGCCCGGCTGACGCTGATGACGGGCGCGCCGGTGGTGCCGTTCGCGATGATCGGCACGGACAAGCTGCAGCCCGGCGGGGCCGGTCTGCCCCGCCCCGGCAAGGTGACGGTCCGGTTCGGCGAGCCGATGGAGTTCTCCCGCTACGAGGGCATGGACCGCGACCGCTACGTGCTGCGGGCGGTGACCGACTCCGTGATGGCCGAGGTGATGCGGCTGTCCGGTCAGGAGTACGTCGACATGTACGCCACGAAGGCCAAGGCCGCGTGAGCCGGGGCGCGCCGCGCCGAGCATGACCTGGGAAGGGCCCGTACCCCGGTGGTACGGGCCCTTCCCGTGTTCCCGCGCGCCGGTCCGGCGGGCGCGGTCACTGGTGGACGATGCCCTCCTCCAGCTTCTGGCCCCGCAGCAGGAACCATGCGGCGACCGCCGTCGCCAGCAGGACCGCGGCGCCGACGCCCGCGGCGACCCGCAGCCCGTCCACGAACGCCTCCTGCGCCGCGGCGAGCAGTTCCTGCCCCTGCCCGGCGGGCAGCCCGTGGGTCGCCTCGACCGCGCCGCCCAGTGACTCGTGGGCGGCCGCGGCGTGGTCGGCCGGGACGCCCGCGGGCGATTCGAACTTCTGGTAGACGCCGGTGACGATGGAGCCGAGCAGGGCGATGCCGAGGGCCGCGCCGAGTTCGTACGCCGTCTCCGAGACCGCTCCGGCGGAACCCGCCTGTTCCTTCGGGACGCTGGAGAGGATCACGTCGGAGGTGACGGTGAAGGCGAAGCCCGCGCCGAGGCCGACGACCAGGAGCACCGCGCCGATCAGCGGGTACGCGGTCTGCTGATGGATCAGGGTGACCGCGGCGAGCGCCAGGCCGACGGCCCCGAGGCCGCCGGTCACCACCGAGCGCACCGAGAAGCGCCGGGCCGCCTTCCCGGCGAGCAGGCCCGCGACGACCGCGCCGACGGCCGCCGGCAGTTCGGCGAGACCGGCCTCCAGCGGCCTGCGCCCCTGCACCAGCTGGAGGAACTGGGAGAGGAAGAAGACCAGTCCGGACAGGCCGAGGATGGTCAGCAGGTCGGCCAGGACCGCACCCGAGAAGCCCCGGTGGTGGAAGAGCCGCATGTCCAGCAGCGGCGACTGGAGGGTGAGCTGCCTGCGCACGAACCAGCAGAGCGCGGCCAGGCCGCCGATGCCCGTGACGGCGATCTCCCAGCTCGGACCGTGCGCCGCCAGTTCCTTGACGGCGTAGACGACGCCGATCATGCCGGCGAAGGAGAGCGCGACGCTGCCCAGGTCCCAGGGGCCCGGGGCCGGGTTCTTCGACTCGGGGATCATCTTCGCGCCGACGATCACGAGGATCACCATGACGGGCAGGTTGATCAGGAAGACCGAGCCCCACCAGAAGTGCTCCAGCAGGAACCCGCCGACCACGGGTCCGACGGCCGCGCCCGCCGAGGCCATCGCCCCCCAGATCCCGATGGCCAGGCTGCGCTCGCGCGGGTCGTGGAAGAGGTTCCGGATCAGGGCGAGCGTGGACGGCATGAGGGTGGCGCCCGCGACACCGAGCAGCGCCCGCGCCAGGATCATCATCTCGGGGGTGTGCGCGTAGGCGTTGAGCACGGAGACCGCGCCGAACGCGGTGGCGCCGCACAGCAGCAGCTTCTTGCGCCCGATGCGGTCGCCGAGGCTGCCCATGGAGACGAGGAGTCCGGCGATGACGAAGGAGTAGACGTCGCCGATCCACAGCAGCTGGGTGCCGGTCGGTTCGAGGTCCTCGGTGAGGAACGGGGTCGCCAGGCCGAGGACGGTGGCGTCGATCGCCACGAGCAACACGGCGAGGACGAGTACGGCCAGGGCGATCCACCGCCCGGGGCGGTACAGCTCGTCCGAGGTCTTCACCCGTTGTTCGATACGGCTCATTGCTCCACGCTCCGGCGTGCGCCGCCGAGCAGCAACTCGACGATCATGTACTGGAAGTCCTTGCTCGCGACCCGGCCCGTCTGGACCGTCCAGGCCCCGCTGGAGACCAGCCCGTAGAGGGCCTCGGTCAGCCAGGCGGGGGTGAGGTCGATCCGGAACTCGCCGCGTTCCTGGCCGCGTCTGAAGAAGGCGGCGACGCGGGCGTCGAGCCGGCTCCAGCCCTCGTTGACCTGTTCGCCCTCGAAGAGCTGGTTCTCGGTGACGAGGAAGGACAGCAGTCCGGCGCCCGGTTCGACGGCCGCGATCAGCCGGCGCAGCGCCTCCTCCGAGGTCCCCTCGTCGAGCCCGGCGGCGTCCAGCGCCGCCTCGAACTCCTGGATGCCCAGCTCCTCCAGCGCCCTGACCAGCGCGTCCCGTCCGGCGAAGTGCCGGTGCAGGGTGGCGCGGCCGATGCCCGCGGCCCTGGCGACCTCGTCCATGGTGGCGGTCGATTTGCGGGTCAGCAGGGCGGCGGCGCTGCGCAGCACCTGCTCACGGTCGAGAGTCATGAGACAACCATAGACCATTTGAGACATCAATGTCTCACGGGAAAGGTGTCGCCCTCCGGCCCGGCACGGGAGGACCATGGCGTCCATGACGCATGTCGCCGTGAAGCCGCTCCTGCTGATCGACATCGACGGCCCGCTCAACCCCTACCTGGCGCTCGCGCGCCCCGGGGCGCCGGACGGATACACGAGACACCCGATGCGGCCGACCGGGTGGGACCAGGGACCGCCGCTGCCGGTCCTGCTCAACCCGGACCACGGGCGAGCCCTGCGGACCCTGTCCGGCCGCTACGAACTGGTCTGGGCGACGACGTGGAAGGGCGAGGCCAACCAGTGGGTCGGGCCGCGCCTCGGGCTGCCCCCGCTGCCGTACATCGACTGGCCCGCGATGCACGGCGACGCCCCCGCCGGCACCTACTGGAAGACGCAGTACGTCGTGGAGTACGCGGCCGGGCGGCCGTTCGCCTGGATCGACGACGAGATCACCCTGCGGGACCGGGAGTGGATCCTCGGGCACGGGGTCACCGAGGCACTGCTGCGATGGGTCGATCCGGGGCTCGGGCTGCTGCCGGACGATTTCGCGGCGCTCGCCGCGTGGGCGGACGCCCGGACCGGCGACGGGCGCTGAAGCCCCTGGACGGCCGGGAGGGGGAATGGGCGGGGCCGGTCACCGGGGCCCGGTGACCGGCGTGCCGCGGCTCAGGCGTCGAGCACCACCAGGTCCAGGCCGGGAAGTCCGGCCGGGTCGTCGATCGCGAGCATCTCGACGACCCTCCCCCGCTCGATGGTGAAGACCAGGACCGAGAACTTCCCGCCGTCGAGGGCCGAGAGGACCGCCGGCCGGTCGCCGACCAGGGCCGGCTGCGACGACCGGGCGAACGGGGCGAACATCATCGCCCGGCGGGCCACCGCCTCGGCGCCCCGCACCAGGGACGGCGTACCGGTGACGGACCGCACCACCACGTCCGGGTCGAGCACCGCCACGAGGGCGTCGAAGTCGCCGTCGCGGGCGGCGGCCAGGAAGGCGTCGACCACCTCCCGCCTGCGGGAGAGGCCGGGGTCCGCGACCGGCTCCGCGCCCCGCACCCGGCGGCGCGCCCGGCTGGCGAGCTGCCGGGCCGCGGCCGGGGTGCGGTCCACGACCGGGGCGATCTCGTCGAAGGGCACGGCGAACATGTCGTGCAGCACGAAGGCGAGCCGCTCGGCGGGGTCGAGCGTCTCCAGCACGACGAGCATCGCGAGGCCGACCGAGTCGGCCAGCAGCGCCTGCTGCTCGGGGTCGGTCCCCGGCCGGTCGCCGGGGGTGCTCTCCTCGGGCGCCCCAATGTCCAGGGGCGCCTCGGGCCGGGAGCGGCGGGAGCGGAGCATGTCCAGGCACACCCGCCCGACGACCGTGGTCAGCCAGCCGTCCAGGTTCCCGATCGCCCGGCTGTCGGAACGGCCGAGCCTGATCCACGCCTCCTGGACGGCGTCCTCCGCCTCGCCCGTCGAGCCGAGCATCCGCTGGGCCACGGCCCTCAGCCGGGGCCGGTTCGCCTCGAAGCGCTCCGCCAGGAACTCGTGTCCGTCCACAGTCGCGTTTCCTCCGTCGTGTTCCTCACCGCGCCGCCGGCCGTGTCACCCGGCGCGTCGGCGGATCCTGGTCCGTCACCGTACTGACGGATCGGACCGCACGGATGTGACGGGTGCCCCCGGCCGGACGGTACTTGCGGAACACTCCCCGGGGTCCGTGTCCCGGCCGGTCAGCTCCACGGCAGCCCGGCGCGGTGCCGCCAGTACGCCTCGGGCTCCTCCACCAGCGCGTCGAGCCGGGCGCGCAGCTCCTCGTCGAGGTCGACGACGGGCGCGTGCAGGTTCCCGGCGAGCTGGCCGACGGTCGCCGCACCGGAGAGCACCACCCCGGCCCAGGGCTGGTGCAGCACGAACGCCAGGGCCACCGCGTCGCTGCCGACACCGGACCCGGCGGCGATCTCCTGGAGCACCGCGGGGGCCTCCGTACCGGCGAGCCGTCCGTTGGCCACGGCCTCCTTGACGATCACGGTGAGCCCGGCGGCGTGGGCCTCGGCGAGCGCGGCCCCGGCCGAGGTCTCCAGCGCGTTGTAGGTGGCCTGCACCGTGCGGAAGAGCGGTTCGCCGTCCACGGTGACGGCGAGGGCGGCCCGGATCGCGTCGGCCTGGGCGGGTCCGCTGGTGCTCAGGCCGACGCTGACCCCTTCCCCGGCGAGCTCGGCGAGCCGGGCGTGCAGTTCCCGGTCGGTCAGGGCCGGGCTGTCGGCGGTCACCGAGTGGATCTGGTACAGGTCGAGGCGGTCGCCGAGCAGCGCGCCGGTCTCGGCCCGCTGGCGCAGGAACGTGTCGAGGCCGTGGTCCTTGACCTCGTGCTCCTCGGCCTCGACGCGCCAGTCGGCGGTGTAGGTGTAGCCCCATTTGCTGCCGACGACGACGTCGTCCGCCTCCGGGTGCGCCGTCAGCCAGCCGGCCAGGAACTCCTCCGACCGGCCGTAGGAGCGGGCCGCGTCGAAGTAGCGGACGCCCTGGGCGTAGGCGGCGTCGAGCAGTTCGTGGGTGCGTGCGCGCAGCGCCTCGACGCCGCGGTCCGCGGGCAGGTCGCGGTCGCGGTGGAGGTTGATGTAGCCGGGCCTGCCGACCGCCGCCAGCCCGAGCCCGATGTGGGCGGTCGGAGTCGTCGCTGTGGCCAGCCTGGCGAAAGGCATCGTGGGCTCCTCGTCGTCGGGTGCTCTCCCCCGTCAACGTAACCCAGCTCACGAGAACCGAGAGGCGGGGAGCGCGAACGCTCCCCGCCTCCGGTATCCGCCCCCGCGGCGGTCAGTTCCTCGCGGTGGCCCAGGCCTGCTGGACCGCGAGGTCGTCCTTCACCTCGGCGAGCTGGACGGCCACGGCCGACGGGGCGGTGCCGCCGCGGCCGTTCCGGGAGGCCAGCGCGCCGGCCACGTCGAGGACCGTGCGGACCTCGGGCGCGAGGTGTTCGGAGATCTTGGCGAACTGCTCGTCGGTCAGCTCGTCGAGCTCGATGCCGTGCTGCTCGCACTCCTTGACGCACTCGCCGGCCACCTCGTGCGCGACCCGGAACGGCACGCCCTGCTTGACCAGCCACTCGGCGACGTCGGTGGCGAGCGAGAAGCCGGCCGGGGCCAGCTCCTCCATCCGCTCGCGGTTGACGGTGAGGGTGGCCATCATTCCGGTGAAGGCGGGCAGCAGGACCTCCAGCTGGTCGCAGGAGTCGAAGACCGGCTCCTTGTCCTCCTGGAGGTCGCGGTTGTACGCGAGCGGGAGGGCCTTCAGCGTGGCCATCAGGCCGGTCAGGTTGCCGATCAGCCGGCCGGACTTGCCCCGGGCCAGCTCCGCGATGTCCGGGTTCTTCTTCTGCGGCATGATCGAGGAGCCGGTGGAGAAGGCGTCGTGCAGGGTGACGAAGGAGAACTCCTTCGTGTTCCAGATGATGACCTCCTCCGCGATCCGGGAGAGGTTCACCCCGATCATCGCGGTGACGAAGGCGAACTCGGCGACGAAGTCGCGGGAGGCCGTTCCGTCGATCGAGTTGCCCACGGAGCCGCGCTCGAAGCCGAGGTCGGCGGCGACCGCCTCCGGGTCCAGGCCGAGCGACGATCCGGCCAGGGCGCCGGAGCCGTACGGGGAGACCGCGGTCCGCTCGTCCCACTGGCGCAGCCGCTCGGCGTCCCGGGACAGGGCCTGCGCGTGGGCCAGGACGTGGTGGGCGAAGAGCACCGGCTGGGCGTGCTGGAGGTGCGTGCGGCCGGGCATCGCGACGTCGGGGTGCGCCTCGGCGAGACCGACCAGGGCGCCCTGGAGCTCGGCGATCAGGCCGCCGATGATCCGGGCGTGGTCGCGCAGGTACATCCGGAAGAGCGTGGCGATCTGGTCGTTGCGGGACCGGCCCGCCCGCAGCTTGCCGCCGAGGTCCGGGCCGAGGCGCTCCAGCAGTCCGCGCTCCAGCGCGGTGTGCACGTCCTCGTCGGCGACGGTGCCGGTGAACGAGCCGTCGGCGACGTCCGCCTCCAACCGGTCGAGACCGGCGAGCATGCGGGTCAGCTCGTCGTCCGTGAGCAAGCCCGCCTTGTTCAGGACACGCGCGTGGGCGCGGGAGCCGGCGATGTCGTACGGCGCGAGCCGCCAGTCGAAGTGGACGGAGGCGGACAGCCTGGCCAGCGCCTCGGCCGGACCGTCGGCGAAGCGGGCGCCCCAGAGGCGTACGTCGCTGGTGCCGTTGCCGTTGCTCACTGCGTGCTCCTCGGAAGGACAAGGGGTGGATGTGCGACCGCCTCCCCGCACGGAGGGTCCGGGGAGGCGGTGACGTAACTGCTGGGGGTCAGGCCAGGTCACGCTTGGCGGCGATCTTCGTCGAGAGGCCGAAGATCTCGATGAAGCCCTGCGCCTTGGACTGGTCGAACGTGTCGCCCGAGTCGTAGGTGGCGAGGTTGAAGTCGTAGAGCGACTGCTCGGACTTGCGGCCGGTGACGACGGCGCGGCCCGCGTGCATGGTCATCCGGATGTCGCCGGTGACGTGCTGGTTGGCCTCGTTGATGAAGCCGTCCAGGGCGCGCTTGAGCGGCGAGAACCACAGGCCGTCGTAGACCAGCTCGCCCCAGCGCTGCTCGACCTGCCGCTTGTAGCGGGCCAGTTCGCGCTCGACGGTGACGTTCTCCAGCTCCTGGTGGGCGGTGATCAGCGCGATCGCGCCCGGGGCCTCGTACACCTCGCGGGACTTGATGCCGACGAGCCGGTCCTCGACCATGTCGATCCGGCCGATGCCCTGGGCGCCGGCCCGCTGGTTGAGCTGCTGGATGGCCTGGAGGACGGTGACGGGCTTGCCGTCGATGGCCACCGGCACGCCCTCCTTGAAGGAGATGACGACCTCGTCGGCCTCGCGCGGGGTGGCGGGGTTCTCGGTGTACTCGTAGATGTCCTCGATCGGCGCGTTCCAGATGTCCTCCAGGAAGCCCGTCTCGACGGCGCGCCCGAAGACGTTCTGGTCGATGGAGTACGGGGACTTCTTGGTGGTCGCGATCGGGAGGTTCTTCTCCTCGCAGAAGGCGATCGCCTTGTCCCGGGTCATCGCGTAGTCGCGGACCGGGGCGATGCACTTCAGGTCGGGGCCGAGCGCGGAGATGCCGGCCTCGAAGCGGACCTGGTCGTTGCCCTTGCCGGTGCAGCCGTGGGCGACGATCCCGGCGTTGTGCTTGTTGGCGGCGGCGACGAGGTGCTTGACGATGGTCGGCCGGGAGAGGGCCGAGACCAGCGGGTAGCGGTCCATGTAGAGGGCGTTGGCCTTGATCGCGGGGAGGCAGTACTCCTCGGCGAACTCGTCCTTGGCGTCCGCGACCTCGGCCTCGACGGCACCGCAGGCGAGCGCGCGCTTGCGGATGACGTCCAGGTCCTCGCCGCCCTGGCCGACGTCCACGGCAACGGCGATGACCTCGGCGCCCGTCTCCTCGGCGATCCAGCCGATGGCGACGGAGGTGTCCAGGCCGCCCGAGTAGGCGAGTACGACGCGCTCGGTCACGGGTTTCTCCTTACGGTGCAATCACTGATGGGTATAACTATGCAGTCCTCCGTATGTTTTGTCAAAGGTGCTGGTGGACGGCGTGCCGACGGGCCGGGAGCCCCGTCCGGCCGGGGCTCCCCCACCGGCGTCCCGACAGCCGAAACGGCCCTGTCCTCGGCGGAGTTGCCGACGACAATGGCCGGTATGGGAAAAACGTACGAACGCATCGACGGACGGCTCAGGACCTTCATCGAGGAACAGCACATCTTCTTCACGGCGACCGCGCCCCTGGACGGCGAGGGCACGGTCAACCTCTCCCCCAAGGGGGTCAGCGGCTCGTTCGCCGTCGTCGACGAGCTGACCGTGGCCTATCTGGACTTCGCCGGCAGCAACGCCGAGACCGTCGCCCACCTCCGCGAGAACGGCCGCATCACGCTGATGTGGTGCGCCTTCCAGGGCCCGCCGAACATCGTGCGGGTGCACGGCCGCGGCGAGCCGGTCTTCCGGGACGACCCCCGGTTCGGCCCGCTGCTCGCCCACTTCCCGGACGTGGACCCCCGCCTCCACGGACTGCGCGCCGTCATCGTGGTGCGGGCCGAGCTGATCCGGGACACCTGCGGCTACGGGGTGCCCTTCATGTCGTACGACGAGGACCGGTCACTGCACGCCCGGCGCTTCGCCCGGGAGGACGACGCCTCGCTCGGCGCCTACTTCGAGAAGAAGGAGCACATAGCGACCAGCATCGACGGGCTGCCCGGACTGCCGCTCCCGCTGCCGGCCCTGCCGCGCGGGGAGGGGGATTGAGCCGTACGGAGCAGATCCGGGGGTGCGGGCCGGGCGGAGCGTCTAACGTCCGGGGCATGCGCAGATCCGTGGTGACCGTGTCGGTACTGCTCGCGCTGGCGGGCTCGGTCGCGGCCCGGCCCGCCCCGGCGCCGACCCCTCCGGGACGGCTGGCCGACACCGGCGGCGGCACCCAGCTGATCACGGCCGAGGCGCCGGACACGGGCTCCACCACGGGCACCGTCACCTGGTGGAACCTGCGCCGGGGCGTCTGGGTGAGGGCCGGCTCCGCACCGGCCCGCTTCGGCGCGAAGGGCCTGGCCGAGGGCGCCTCGCGCAAGCAGGGCACGAACACCACCCCCACCGGCCTGTACGACCTGCCGTACGCCTTCGGGACCGGGCCCGCACCGGCCGGCACCACCCACCCCTACCGGCGGATCAACGACCGGTCGTGGTGGTGCCAGGACAACGCGGCGCGGGACTACAACCGCTGGGTCGAGCCGCGCCCCGCGGACTGCCGGGCCGGCGAGGCGGAGCACCTGATCGCGTACCCGACGCAGTACGCCCGCGCGCTCGTCATCGGGTTCAACTACGAGCGGCCGGTGCGCGGGCGGGGCGCCGGGATCTTCCTGCACGTCGACGGGCGCGGCGCGACCGCCGGCTGCGTCTCCGTGCCGGCGTCCGCGATGGACCGGATCCTCGACTGGGTGAACCCGGCCCGCCGCCCGCACATCGCGATCGGGACCCGGTCGGGCCCGACCGCGATCACGCGCTACTGACGGCCCGGGATCCCGTCACGCGTCGTCGGCCGCCCGGAGCCCCGGGCGGCCGACGGACCCGGCCGGCTCTCAGCGTTCGTTCTGGGCCAGCCGCAGCAGGTGGTCGGCGAGCGCCTGGCCACCCGCCGGGTCGCGGCTGATCAGCATCAGGGTGTCGTCGCCCGCGATGGTGCCGAGGATGTCGTGCAGTTCGGCCTGGTCGATGGCCGAGGCGAGGAACTGGGCCGCGCCCGGCGGGGTGCGCAGCACCACGAGGTTGGCCGAGGCCTCCGCCGAGATGAGCAGTTCGGCGGAGAGGCGCCGCATCCGCTCCTCCTTGGCGGAGCCGCCCAGCGGTGCCTGCGGGGTGCGGAAGCCGCCCTCGCTGGGAACCGCGTAGATCAGCTCGCCGCCGGTGTTGCGGATCTTCACCGCGCCCAGCTCGTCCAGGTCCCGGGAGAGCGTCGCCTGGGTGACGCTCAGCCCGTCGTCGGCGAGGAGCTTGGCCAGCTGGCTCTGCGAGCGCACCGGCTGCCGGTTCAGGATGTCCACGATCCGGCGGTGGCGCGCGGTGCGGGTCTGCGGCACGGCCGGTCCCCCGTGCTCGGTCTCCTGCGCCTCGGTCATCGTCGTCGCCTCATTCTCCGGATCGTCCGTCCCCTCTTGCCGCGTCGAGAACACCGGGCAGTGCCCGGAGGAACGCGTCCACCTCCGCGTCGCCGATGATCAGCGGCGGCATCAGCCGCAGGACATCGGGGGCGGGTGCGTTCACCAGGATTCCGGCTCCCTGAGCCGCCTGTTGCGCCTGGGGCGCAAGGGGCTCGGTGAGCACGATACCCAGCAGCAGCCCGGAGCCGCGGACGTGGGAGACCAGCGGGTGGCCCAGACCTTCCACGGCCTCGCGGATCCTCTCGCCGAGCCGCTTCACCCGGTCCAGGGCTCCGTCGGCCGCCAGGGTGTCCAGGACGGCGAGTCCGGCGGCGCAGGCGACCGGGTTGCCGCCGAACGTCGTGCCGTGCTGCCCCGGCCCCAGCAGCTCGGCCGCCGGGCCGAACGCGACGGTCGCGCCGATCGGCAGTCCGCCGCCGAGGCCCTTGGCGAGGGTGACGACGTCGGGCTCGACGCCCTGGTGGGCCTGGTGCTCGAACCAGTGGCCGCAGCGGCCGATGCCGGTCTGCACCTCGTCGAGCACGAGCAGGGTGCCGGTGGCCCGGGTGATCTCGCGGGCGGCCTCCAGGTAACCGGCGGGCGGCACGACCACTCCGTTCTCGCCCTGGATCGGCTCGATGATCACCAGCGCGGTGTCGGTGGTCACGGCCGCCCGGAGCGCCTCGGCGTCGCCGTACGGGACGTGCGTGACGTCGCCGGGCAGCGGGAGGAACGGGGCGCGCTTGGCGGGCTGGCCGGTCAGCGCGAGGGCGCCCATGGTCCGGCCGTGGAAGCCGCCGTCGGTGGCGACCATGTGCGTGCGCCCGGTCAGCCTGCCGATCTTGAAGGCGGCCTCGTTGGCCTCGGCGCCCGAGTTGGCGAAGTAGACCCGGCCGGTGCGGCCGAAGAGCTGGAGCAGCCGTTCGGCGAGCGCGACGGGCGGCTCGGCGATGAAAAGGTTGGAGACGTGGCCCAGCGAGGCGACCTGGGCACAGACCGCCTCGACGACGGCGGGGTGGGCGTGGCCCAGCGCGTTCACCGCGATGCCGCCGACGAAGTCGAGGTACTCGGTGCCGTCGGCGTCCCACACCCTGGCCCCCTCGCCGCGCACCAGGGGCAGCCGGGGGGTTCCGTAGTTGTCCATCAGCGCGTCGTTCCAGCGCCGGACGAGCTCCTGGTTGCTCATGAATCCCCCTGCGCGGGCTGCGCGTCGGGCACGACCATCGTGCCGATTCCTTCGTCGGTGAAGATCTCCAGCAGGATCGAGTGCTGGACCCGGCCGTCGATGACGCGGGCGGTCTCGACGCCGTTGCGCACGGCGTGCAGGCAGCCCTGCATCTTGGGGACCATGCCGCTGGACAGCTCGGGCAGCAGCTTCTCCAGCTCGGTGGCGGTGAGGCGGCTGATCACGTCGTCGCTGTTGGGCCAGTCCTCGTAGAGGCCCTCGACGTCGGTGAGGACCATCAGCGTCTCGGCGTTCAGCGCGGCGGCGAGCGCGGCGGCCGCGGTGTCGGCGTTGACGTTGTAGACGTGGTCGTCGTCGGCGGAGCGGGCGATGGAGGAGACCACCGGGATCCGGCCGTCGTCCAGCAGCGCCTGGATCGCCCCGGTGTCGATGGCGGTGATCTCGCCGACCCGGCCGATGTCGACGCTCTCGCCGTCGATGGTCGGCCGGTGCTGGACGGCGGTGATCGTGCGGGCGTCCTCGCCGGTCATGCCGACGGCGAGCGGGCCGTGCTGGTTGAGCAGGCCGACCAGTTCGCGCTGGACCTGTCCGGCCAGCACCATCCGTACGACGTCCATCGCCTCGGGCGTGGTGACGCGCAGCCCCGCCTTGAACTCGCTGACCAGGCCCTGCTTGTCGAGCTGGGCGCTGATCTGCGGTCCGCCGCCGTGCACGACGACGGGCTTGAGGCCCGCCTGGCGCAGGAAGACGACGTCCTGGGCGAAGGCCGCCTTCAGCTCCTCGTCGACCATGGCGTTGCCGCCGAACTTGATGACGACGGTCTTGCCGTTGTGCCGGGTCAGCCAGGGCAGCGCCTCGATGAGGGTCTGCGCCTTCGGGAGTGCGGTGTGCTTCCGCGCCGTGCTCATGAGCTGTACGCGCTGTTCTCGTGGACGTAGTCCGCGGTGAGGTCGTTGGCCCAGATGACGGCCGATTCGGTGCCGGCGGACAGGTCGGCGGTGATGGCGACCTCCCGGTAGCGCATGTCGACCAGGTCGCGGTCCTCGCCGACGCTGCCGTTCTTGCAGACCCACACGCCGTTGATCGCGACGTTCAGCCGGTCGGGCTCGAAGGCGGCCTTCGTCGTGCCGATCGCGGAGAGCACCCGGCCCCAGTTGGGGTCCTCGCCGTGGATGGCGCACTTGAGGAGGTTGTTGCGGGCGATGGAGCGGCCCACCTCGACGGCGTCGTCCTCGCTCGCGGCGTTGACGACCTCGATCCGGATGTCCTTGGAGGCGCCCTCGGCGTCCCCGATCAGCTGCCGGGCGAGGTCCGCGCAGACGGTCCGTACGGCCTCGGCGAACTCGTCCTGCTCCGGGGTGACCCCGCTCGCCCCGGAGGCCAGCAGGAGCACGGTGTCGTTGGTCGACATGCAGCCGTCGGAGTCGACCCGGTCGAAGGTGGTGCGGGTGGCGGCGCGCAGCGCGGAGTCGAGTCCGGCGGCGTCGACGTCGGCGTCGGTGGTGAGGACGACCAGCATGGTCGCGAGGCCGGGGGCGAGCATGCCCGCGCCCTTGGCCATGCCGCCGACGGTCCAGCCCTCGCCGCCCGCGACGGCGGTCTTGTGGACGGTGTCGGTGGTCTTGATCGCGATGGCGGCCTTCTCGCCGCCGTGCTCGCTGAGGGCGGCGGCGGCCTGCTCGATGCCGGGCAGCAGCTTGTCCATCGGGAGCAGGGTGCCGATCAGACCGGTCGAGGCGACCGCGATCTCGCCCGCATTGTGGCCGGTGAGGACCTCGGCGGCCTTCTCGGCGGTGGCGTGGGTGTCCTGGAAGCCCTTGGGTCCGGTACAGGCGTTGGCGCCGCCGGAGTTGAGGACGACCGCGGTGACCTCGCCGCCCTTCAGCACCTGCTCCGACCACAGGACGGGGGCGGCCTTGACGCGGTTGGAGGTGAAGACGCCCGCGGCGGCGCGGCGCGGCCCGCGGTTGACGACGAGGGCCAGGTCCGGGTTGCCGTTCTCCTTGATCCCCGCGGCGATGCCCGCCGCGGAGAACCCCTGTGCTGCCGTGACGCTCACGGTGCGACTCCGATCGTGGAAAGACCTGTGTCCTCGGGAAGTCCGAGGGCGATGTTCATGCTCTGCAGGGCACCGCCCGCGGTGCCCTTGGCGAGGTTGTCGATGGCGCTGATGACGATGATCCGGCCGGCCGCCTCGTCGTGGGCGACCTGGATCTGTACGGCGTTGGAACCCTGGACGGACGCCGTGGCGGGCCACTGCCCCTCGGGGAGCAGATCGACGAACGGCTCGTCGGCGAACGCCTTCTCGTACACGTCGCGGAGGGACCGGGCGCTCACCCCGGGCCGCGCCTTCGCGCTGCAGGTGGCGAGGATGCCGCGGGGCATCGGCGCCAGGGTCGGGGTGAAGGAGACCGTGACCCGTTCGCCGGCCGCCGCGCTGAGGTTCTGGATCATCTCGGGGGTGTGCCGGTGGCCGCCGCCGACGCCGTACGGGGACATGTTGCCCATCACCTCGGAGCCGAGCAGGTGCGGCTTGGCCGCCTTGCCCGCCCCGGAGGTGCCGGACGCCGCGACGATCACGGCCTCGGGCTCGGCCAGCCGGGCCGCGTACGCCGGGAAGAGCGCGAGCGACACCGCGGTCGGGTAGCAGCCGGGCACCGCGATCCGCTTGGAACCGGCCAGCGCCGCGCGTCGGCCGGGGAGCTCGGGCAGCCCGTAGGGCCAGGTGCCGGCGTGCGGCGAACCGTAGAACTTCTCCCAGTCCGCGGCGTCCTCCAGCCGGAAGTCGGCGCCCATGTCCACGACGAGCACCTCGTCCCCGAGCTGCTCGGCGACGGCGGCGGACTGCCCGTGCGGCAGGGCGAGGAAGACCACGTCGTGCCCGGCGAGCACCTCGGGGGTGGTCGGCCGGAGCACCCGGTCGGCGAGCGGCCTCAGATGCGGCTGGAGCGCGCCGAGCCTCTGTCCCGCGTTGGAGTTGGCGGTGAGCTCGCCGATCTCGACCCCGGGGTGGACCAGCAGGAGGCGGAGCAGCTCCCCGCCGGCGTATCCGCTCGCCCCTGCCACCGCTGCACGTACCACCATCGAAAGCCTCCTCGTCGATGGCATGACTATACGCATCGCCGCACTTTTATGCAAAGACTTGCGCATCTCGCGCATGGTCGCGGCGCGACCGGGCATCCGGGCCACCCCGGACGCCCGCCCCCCGGATCCGACCCGACCCCGGATTCGCCGATCTACTGCGCGGCGTTGCAACCCTCACTCTCAATGTAGTACTTCTTATACATGAGTGAGCAGGTGCACAACAGACTGGCCATGGTTCGTGCCGAGCGGAAGGTGTCACGTCAGCACCTGGCCGAGGCCGTGGGAGCGCACTACCAGACCATCGGCTACATCGAGCGGGGGCAGTACAACCCGAGCCTCGACCTGGCTCTGAAGATCGCGAAGTTCTTCGGACTGCCGGTGGAGGCGTTGTTCTCGCTCGAACCGTTCCGGCCGCTCACGGATGAGATCTACGGGAGGAAGACGTCATGACAACCACGCCGCTGACGCGCTACGACCGCAGGATGCTGCGGCTCATGAACGACCGCCGGGCCCAGTCGCTGTACGCCACGGCCGCCCGCCGGCGCCTGGTGGTCACCGCGCACGTGGCACTGACCGCGGCCATCGGCGGGCTCATGGCCCACCTCTACCTCGCGGAGGGGGAGCCGATCGCGACCGCCGTCGCCATGGCGGTGCTGATGCTGCCGTGGATGGTGGCGACCGGGGCGATCAACGCGGCCACCCGCGGCCTGCTCGAACTGCGCGAACGGGCGCTGGACGAGCGCCAGTCCGCCGAACGCGCCCGGGTGCAGGCCCACGCCCACCGGGCGATGACCCTCCTCCTGCTCGCGGCCGCGGTCGGCCTGCTGACCGCGGGCGCGATCGAGGGCGACGCCCCCACGGCGTACGCGGCACCGGTGCTCATCGCGGTCCTCGTGGTGCACTGGCTGATGCCGTTGTGGGTGGCCGGCCTGATGGCCCGGGACGAGCCGGCCGAGGACGACGGCCCCATGACCGTCTGACGGGTTCGCCGCGGCCCGCCGACGCCGACCGGCCGAATGACCAAAGGTCGACGGCTGACGGCCCGGAAGCGTCGGGCGGGCCCGACCGGGGAGGGACTACCGTTGGGGCCCATGATCGTATGGCTCAACGGCACCCATGGCGCGGGCAAGACGACGACCAGTGCGCTCGTGCAGCAACTGATCCCGGAATCACGGGTGTTCGACGCCGAGAAGGTCGGCGAGACACTCATGGACATCAAGCCGGGGCTTCCCTGGACGGGCAACTTCCAGCACTGGCCGCCGTGGCGGCCGCTCGTCGTCGAGACCGCCCGCCATGTGCTCGACTACACCGGCGGCACCCTGGTGGTCCCCATGACCGTCCTGGTCGAGGAGTACTGGCGCGAGATCAGCGCGGGCCTCGCCCGGCACTCCATCCCGGTACGGCACTTCGTCCTCCATGCCGACCAGGACACCCTCCGCGGGCGCATCGAGGGGGACAGTCCCGCCGGCACCTGGGGGTTCCGTCTCGAACACCTCGCCCCCTACGCCGAGGCGGCCCGCACCTGGCTGCACGCCGAGGCCGAGGTCGTCGACACCACGCACCTCACGCCCGAACAGGCCGCCCTGCGGATCGCCGAGGCGGTCAAGGACTGAGCCGGGCCGGGAGAGTACGGACGTGAGCCTTCACTACGAAGTGGTCTTCACCTGCTTCCTCCGGGACGGGACGCCCGAACCCGTCCTGGAGGCACTGCGGTGGCACACCGGCGCGAGCGAGGAGCGGCCGCCGCACCTCGACGCGGACGAGCACCCGTACCGGCTGCTCGAACCGGACCCGGACAGCCGGCTGCCGGGCGGGGAATTCGCGTCCCTGCGGTATCAGTCCCTCGGGAGCCGGGACGCCTGGGGCCTGTTCACCCGGAACCTCTGGCTGGACGACGACATCGGCGAACTCACCACGGTCATGGACCTGTTGGCGCCCCACGTCGAAGGCTGCGGATACGGCGGATACCTGCGCGAGGAGTACGACACCGAGATGTCGGTCCTCACCTTCCACGACGGGACCCACGGCCCGGGGCCGGGCTGACGCGGGAACGGACTGACGCGGGGACGCCGCGCGGCAGGGAGACCGCACTCGTCCGCGCGGCGGCCCTCACCCGTCCGTGGCCGCGTCCCAGGACGGCAGGGGCGTTCCCGGCGCGCCCGTGACCCGGAGGACCTCGCACCCCATGAGCCGCGCGGCGGCGAAGAGGCGCCGACGGGCCCGTTCACCGTCCTCGGGCGGGAAGTCGACGCGGATCTGGTGGGGGCAGGACATGTCGTACGTGAGCAGCCAGTCGGTGTCGACGGTCGCGAAGTGGTCCTGTCCCATGCGGCCGTCCTCGGAACGCCATGTGCCCCGGTCCGTGGTGGGGGCCAGCGCCTCGCGCAGCAGCCGCAGGCGCTCGTCGTGGGGCGCGGAGCCCTCGGACAGGCGCAGGCAGCGGTGGACGCGCGGGCGGAAGGCGTTGAACCACGGTGCCAGGTCCGGCTCCATGTCCACGAGCAGCCGGGAGCCGATCCGTCCGCCGGCCCAGCCCTCGATGAACGCGGCCGCCCCCATGTGATGGGTCTCGTACCCGCCCTCGCTGCTCCACACCACCACGGGCCAGTCGTCGGGAGCCCCGGCGGTCAGCCAGCACAGCCGGTCGGCGTCCATGGTCGTGCCCCAGACCAGCAGTCCGCCGGGGGCCGGGTGCAGCGGGTACGGGTGGCGCTCGCGGTCCCGTTCGGCGACTCCGGTGAGATGGGCGTGCTGCCACTCGATGCCGTTGTGCTCGCTCGTGCCGAAGGGCGTGCGGAGGTAGAGGAAGTCGCAGAACTCTCCCCGGCCGTAGGTGTCGACGAGTCGTCCGTAGTCGGCGGGCAGCCGGGTTCCGGCCGCCGCCTCCGCGGCGGCCCAGTCCCCGTGGGCGTCCACGGGGGCGGTCGGTGGCGCCACGAGCCGGACCAGCCGGTCGCAGGCGCTCGTGGTGGTCTCCGGATCAGCCATGGGCGCAGTGTAGGCGGCACGCCCTGCGGGGGCCGACGGGTTTTCGGGGCCGGCGACCCCGGCTCACGCCAGGGTGACGCGCATGCCGCCCTGGGCGAGGACGTCGAGGAGGACGGCGAACAGGTCGCAGGGCAGGCCCTCCGGCGTCAGGGTCCGGGACAGGTGCTCGCGTGCGGTCGCGGAGTCCCGCCAGAGCAGGGTCGCGGGGGCGGTGTAGCCGAAGGTGCCGCGCAGACAGTCGTCGAGGGCGGGCAGGCAGCCGCCGAAGTAGCCGCCCGGCCCGTTCACCGCCTCGCCGAGCGCCAGGTGGAAGCCCGGCTCGTCGGTGATGTACCGGCCGTCGAGTTCGTAGGCGTGACCGGCCGGCCGGTCACCGGCGGTGCGGTGGGCGGCCCGTTCCCGGACGAGGTCGTGCCAGGCCCAGCGGCGCCGGGTGTCGAGGCCCGCCCAGGCGCCCGGCACGTCCGGCGGCCCGGCGAGCCACCGCTCCCAGACCGGCCGGACGGCCTCGGGGGCGGGCTCGAAGAAGTACCCGTCGAGTTCCAGGTCGATCAGACCGCCTCCGTGCGAGGACGGGCGCCAGTCGGTGACCCTGGCCCAGAGCAGTCGTTCGGTGAGCGGCCGGCCCCCGTCGTCCCGTATCTCCAGGGCGGCCTGCTCCAGGTCCAGCGCCCGCCGGGTGCCCTTCGCCAGTGCCGCCCGCAGCCGGTCGTCCGGGGCGAGCCCCCGCAGGACGAAGGGAGGTGCGGGCCGTTCGCGCGGCAGGATGCGGGTGAACTCCCGGCAGGAGCCCAGCCAGCGGCGCCCGTCGTGCACCCGGACGCGGCCCCGGTGTCCCTCGGGCGGACCCTCGTAGTCGTCCGTGCCGGTGAGCACGAGGCCGTCCGCACCGGGGAGCGGCCCCGGGCTCTCCGCGTCCTCCAGCAGCCAGGGCCCGATCGTCCCGTCGTCCGGCACCAGCCACGTCCGGTTGCCGACCCAGCCCCGCACCCCGGCGCCCTCCGGCACCCAGCCGAACAGTTCGTACGTGCCTCGCCGCGGCTCCCCGAAGAACCCGTCCACCGCGTCGCACACCCCCCAGGGTCGGCCGTGCTCCGTCTCCGTCAGCGTGTACCGCCCGTGTCCGCGGCGGTTCCCGTCCTCATGCACGGCGGCCATCCTGCCCGAGGCGCGCCTGCGCGGCGCACTCCTTTTCCCGCGGGGGCCGGTGCTCAGCCGAGGGCGCGGTCGAGGTTGAAGGCCGCGCTGATCAGCGCGAGATGGGTGAACGCCTGCGGGAAGTTCCCCGTCTGCTCCCCGGTGCGGCCGATCTCCTCCGCGTACAGGCCGAGGTGGTTGGCGTACGTGAGCATCTTCTCGAACGCGAGCCGGGCCTCGTCGAGCCGGCCGGCCCGGGTCAGCGCCTCCACGTACCAGAACGAGCAGATCGAGAACGTGCCCTCGTCGCCGCTCAGGCCGTCCGGGCTGACCTGCGGGTCGTAGCGGTAGACCAGCGAGTCGGACACCAGGTCCTCCCCCAGCGCGTCCAGCGTGGCGAGCCACTTCGGGTCGGTGGGGGAGATGAACTTCGCCAGCGGCATCATCAGCACAGAGGCGTCGAGGACATGGCCCCCCTCGTACTGGACGAAGGCGTTCCGTTCGGTGGACCAGCCGTGGTCCATGATCCGGCGGTAGATCGCGTCGCGGGCCCGCCCCCACCGCACGATGTCGACGGGCAGTCCGCGGTGCTGGGCGAGCCGCATGGCGCGTTCGACGGCCACCCAGCACATCAGCCGCGAGTAGAGGTGGTTCTCGCCCTCGCCGCGGCTCTCCCAGACCCCCTGGTCGGGCTGGTCCCAGTGGTCGCACACCCAGTCGACCACCTCGCCGATGCTCTCCCAGTGCGCGCTGGAGATGGGCTGCCCCCACTTGTCGTAGAGGTAGAGGGCGTCGATCAGCGCCCCGTAGATGTCCAGTTGCAGCTGACCGACGGCGCCGTTGCCGACGCGCACGGGGGCCGAACCCCGGTAGCCCTCCAGATGGGGCAGCTCGCGTTCGGGCAGTTCACGGCGCCCGTCGATGCCGTACATGATCTGCAACGGGCCGGTGCCGCGGTCCGCCCCCGTCGGCACCTCCAGTCGGACGTGCTCGGAGAGGAAGCCCATGAACGCCTCGGCCTCCTCGGTGAAGCCGAGCCTGAGCAGCGCGTACACGCAGAACGCGGCGTCGCGGATCCACACGTAGCGGTAGTCCCAGTTGCGTTCGCCGCCGATGCGTTCGGGCAGGCTGGTGGTCGGCGCGGCGATGATGGCGCCGGTCGGGGCGTAGGTGAGGAGCTTCAGGGTGAGGGCGGAGCGGTGCACCATCTCCCGCCAGCGGCCGCGGTAGCGCGACCGGGACAGCCACCGCCTCCAGTACCCGACGGTGGCGTTGAACTGCTGCTCCGCCTCGGACAGCGGGCAGAAGCGGGGGGCCACGTCGCCGCCGATCCGGTCCAGGGCGAAGACGGCGGCCCCGCCCTCGTGCAGCTTGAACAGTGCCCACACGTCCGGCCCGGCGACCTCCAGGGGCACACTGGCCGTCAGGGCGAGGGTGAGTCCGGGCGTCTCGAAGACCGCCTGGCCGTGCCCGGCCCGTACCGTGTGCGGCCGGGCCCCGTACTCGAAGCGGGGTGCCACCCGGGCGCGGAACGGCAGCGAGCCGCGTACGCACACCACGCGGCGGATCAGCCGGTGCCGGCCGGCCTCGCGCGAGTCGTCGACGACGGGCATGAAGTCCTGGATCTCGCCGACGCCGTCCTCGGCGAAGAAGCGGGTGATCAGCACATTGGTGTCGGGGAAGTAGAACTGCTTGGTACGGGCGGGGACATCGGCGGCCAGTTCGAAGGACCCGCCCCGGTCGGCGTCCAGGATCGAGGCGAAGACGCTGGGCGCGTCGAAGCGCGGGCAGCAGTACCAGTCGATGGTGCCCCGGGTGTCCACCAGCGCCGCGCTGCGCAGGTCGCCGATCAGACCGTGCTCGGCGACGGGCGGGTAGCGGACGTCCTCGGCACCCGGAAAACCACCGGGAACCCGCCGTGTCCCGGCCACCGCATCGGGCTCCACCGTCACGTCGGACCTCCTCGGGCAGCCCCTCTACCAGGCTAGGTCCTCCGCCCGGATCGGGCCGGGCGGAGGACCCGGGCGGGGGCGGGAGGGGGCGACGGAAGGGGGCGGCGGGCAGGGGATGCGCGGCGGCGGTACGGTACAGGCTGCCGCGCACGGCACCGCACGGGGCTCCCGATTGTCGACACCGGGCCCGTCGATGTCAGGATGGTCCCATGACGAGCAAGGTTTACTTCGACATCACCATCGACGACAAGCCCGAGGGCCGGATCACCTTCAAGCTGTTCGACGACGTCGTCCCGAAGACGGCGGAGAACTTCCGGAAGCTGGCGACCGGCGAGGAGGGCTTCGGCTACAAGGGATCGTCCTTCCACCGCATCATCCCGGAATTCATGCTGCAGGGCGGCGACTTCACCCGCGGCGACGGCACGGGCGGCAAGAGCATCTACGGCGCCAAGTTCGCCGACGAGAACTTCGAGCTCAAGCACACCAAGCCGGGCCTGCTGTCCATGGCCAACGCCGGCCCGAACTCCAACGGTTCGCAGTTCTTCATCACGACGATCGTGACGTCGTGGCTGGACGGCAAGCACGTGGTGTTCGGCGAGGTCGACAACCAGGAGAGCATGGACCTGGTCAAGAAGATCGAGGCCCTCGGTTCGCAGAGCGGCCGCCCCAAGGCGAAGATCACCATCGCGGACAGCGGCGTCCTCTGACCCGCACCCCGAACCGCTGAAACGCAGCGAGCCCCCGACGGTCCCGTCGGGGGCTCGCTGTTTTCCGCCTCCCCGCACGGGCTCCGTCACCCTCGGTACGGTGACGGCATGGGAAACGACTTCGGCGTCGGGGACCACACGCTGTACCTGACCAACGGGGGCACGGAAGTCTTCGTCGACGTGCTGATGCTGGCCGTGTCCGAACTCGCCGACACCCTCTGGGAGCACCGCTTCGCCGCGCTGCTTTGCCGGCAGGACCAGTCGGTCATGGGACGCGGAGCGGTCGGCTTCGACCTGGAGGACATCGACTGGGGCGGCTCCCCGCAGGAACGGGACGCGGCGAAGGACTTCGTGCTGCGGGTGCTCGACCTCGCGCTGCGCAGGCACCGGTGGGACGAGCTGGGCTACGATCCGCCGTTCATCGAGAACAGCCTGCGGCGTTACCGGGAGATGGTCGAGGCTTTCGACCCCGCCGGCGTCGACGCCGGCGAGCGGAACCCCTCCCTCTTCCCCACCCCCGAGGAGGCCGCCACGGCCATGTGCGTACGGCACCGCATCCTGTCCGCGCCGGCCTGGTGGGAGGACTGCGTCTTCTGCCTCTCGAACCGGTGAAGGAGCCCGGCGGAGGGACCGCCCGTGCACTGTCAACCGAAGGTTGACACCCGGGCACTGTCAACTTACGGTTGACACATGGAGAATCCCGTACGCATGAGCAACCCCGTACGCCTCGACGACCTGATCGAGGCCATCAAGAAGGTGCACACCGACGCCCTCGACCAGCTCGCCGACGCCGTCATCGCCGCGGACCACCTCGGCGACGTGGCCGACCACCTGATCGGGCACTTCGTGGACCAGGCCCGGCGCTCGGGCGCCTCCTGGACGGAGATCGGCAAGAGCATGGGGGTGACCAGGCAGGCGGCCCAGAAGCGGTTCGTCGCCAAGGACCCGGGCGAGGTCTCGGACCTCGACCCCGGCCAGGGCTTCAGCCGCTTCACCCCGCGGGCCCGGAACGTGGTGATGGCCGCGCAGAACGAGGCCCGCGGGGCGGGCAACGACGAGATCCGCACCGAGCACCTCGTACTGGGGCTGCTCAGCGAGCCGGAGGGGCTGGCCGGCCTGTTCATCAAGGCCCAGGGCGTCACGGCCGAGGACATCCGCCGGGCCGCGACCGAGGCGCTGCCCGGCCCGGCCGGCGAGGTGCCCGACCTCATCCCGTACGACGCCGGGGCCCGCAAGGCGCTGGAGCTGACGTTCCGGGAGGCCCTGCGGATGGGCCACAACTTCATCGGGACCGAGCACATCCTGCTGGCCCTGCTGGAGCAGGAGGACGGCGAGGGCGTGCTGACCGGTCTCGGTGTCGACAAGGCGACCGCCGAGACGGCCATCGTCGAAGCGCTCGCCGTCATCTCGGTCTCCCCCGAGGGGACCCCCGAGGAAGCCTCCGGAAAGGAGTGAGCCGGAGGAGGTGAGCCCCCGCCCCGGGCGTGCCGGTGAACCGGCACCCCCGGGGCGTCCGGGCATCCGGACCTTCGGGGCCCGCGCCGTCGTCGTACGGGCCACCGGGCTCCGCCGCGTGCGGCCGCCGAGCGCCCCATACGGTCAGAGCGCCCCGTACACCGCCTCGACCAGGGCCTTCTTGCGCGGGTCGTCCGAGATCCCCGGCCCCATCCGGTTCATCACGTACCCGAGGGCGAGGTCGGCCTCCGGGTCGGCCAGGCCGCAGGAACCGCCGGCGCCGTCATGGCCGAAGGCCCGTGGATTGGGCCCGTACGAGCCCTCGGGGCCGCTCAGCCAGGGGCCGAGGGCGATCTCCGTGTCGTGGCCGAGGCCCTCGCCGAGCACCAGGTCCCGGCAGACGCCCTGTCCCTCGCGGACGCGCTCGGCCGCCGCCCCGGAGAGGATCCGGCGGCCGTCCCGGGCGCCCCGCCCGGCGAGGATCCCGTACAGCGCGGCGACGGCGCGGGCGGTGCCGTGGCCGTTGGCCGCGGGGATCTCCGCCGCCCGCCACTGCGGGGTGTTGGCGGCGGCCGCACCCGTCGGCGGGTTGAGCAGCGAGGCGACACCCAGGGGCGGCATCCGGGCGAAGAACCCGGCCCGCGTGCGCGCGTCGGTCCTCGGGACGACGAGTTCGGCGACCCGGTCCGCCTCCTTCTCGGGCAGTCCGATCGTGAAGTCGATGCCGAGCGGGCCGGTCACCTCCCGCCGGAGGAACTCCCCCGGCAGCAGTCCGGTGATCCGCCGGACCACCTCGCCGACCAGGAACCCGTAGGTGAGGGCGTGGTAGCCGGAGCGGGTGCCGGGCTCCCACCAGGGCTCGGTCGCCGCCAGCCGGGCGGTGGTCAGGTCCCAGTCGTAGAGCTCGGCCAGGGTGTGCGGTTCGCGCAGTCCGGCCAGTCCCGCGCGGTGCGAGAGCAGATGGCGCACGAGCACGGCCTCCTTGCCCGCCGCGGCGAATTCCGGCCAGTACACGGCGACCGGCGCGTCGAGGTCCAGCAGGCCCCGGTCGGCGAGGACGTGGGCACACAGTGCGGTCGGCCCCTTGGTCGTGGACCAGACGTTGACCAGCGTCTCCCGCTCCCAGGGGCGGGTACGGGCGCTGTCGGCCCAGCCCCCCCAGAGGTCGACCACGGGCTCCCCGGCGATCAGCACGGTGACGGCCGCGCCCAGCTCCCCGCGCTCCCGAAAATTTTCCTCGAACGCGGCGCGCACCGCGGAGAAACGTTCGTCGCACCGGCCGTGGATCCGTGGCACGGCGGCCTCCCTCACCCGTACGGCACCTGTCGGATGCACCGGACACGCAACGTACCGGCCTGCCGGACCGGCGGAAAGCCCCCGCCCGGCGGAGCCGGACGGTCAGCGGGTCCCCGCTTCGAGCCGCAGGCTCCAGCGGCCCGGCACCCCGGTGAGCGTGACCGTGGAGAGCGGTCCGACGTCCACGCTCCAGTACGTCGCGGGCGGGGCCTTGAGCGCGTAGACGAGCGCGGCCCGGACCACCGCGGGTTCGGCGACGGCGACGATGGCCCCGTCGCACGCGGGCCGGGTGTCCAGCCAGCCCCCTATCCGCGAGATGAACGCGAGCAGCGGTTCCCCGCCGTGCGGGGCGGAGCGCGGGTCTGCGAGCCAGGCGTCGACCGCCGCCGGTTCGCACGCCGTGATGTCGGCGAGGGTGTATCCGCGCCAGCGGCCCATGTCGCAGTCGCGCAGGGCCGGCTGGACGAGCGGGGCGAAGCCGAGCGCGTCCCCGGTGGCACGGCTGCGCGGGGTGGGCGAGCAGTAGCGCAACTCGGCGGCGCCCAGGGGCATCAGGGCGTGCGCGGCGAGCTGGACCTCGTGCCAGCCGGCCTGGTCGAGCGGCCGGTCGTCGTCGAAACGTTCGGCGAGCAGCGCGGAGCCACGCGCCGCCACCACGAGCGAGACTCGAGAAGTCATGGCCGTGATCGTGGGGCCGAACGTCCTTTCGGTCAAGGGGGTCTACGCGGGTCAACCTGCACCGGGCCGCCCGGTCCGCTCCGGCGCCACACTCTCTTCGATGGCTTGAAGTCGCCTGATCCACAAGCGAGTTGGGCCCATCGGGGTGGTTCGGAGCCCCGGAACACCTGGTTCCTTCCCCCGGTGGCTCCCCCGCCCGCCCCGCGCCCGGCCGGTACCGGGCCGTCGCCCCGCGTCCGGCCGATACCGGGACCTTTGCCCTCCACCGGGCGAAGTCGTCCTTCGGACATAGACTTGTCGACATGGACCGCCACCCGTGAGGAGGTCAGTCGCGATGGAGGCACACGCGGGCGACCGGCTGCTGACACACGGCAGGACCGTGGGGCAGCACGACAGGGTCGCAGAGATCGTCGAAGTGCTCGGGGCCGGGGGCACTCCCCCGTACCGCGTCCGCTTCGAGGACGGACACGAGCACCTGATTTCACCCGGCCCCGACAGCGTCGTACAGCACGCCGACCCCCGGAAGCAGGCCCACAGGGCTTCGTAGCGGCCTCCGGTGGCCCGGCGCTGTTCTTCGCCCCGGGGCGCCGTGGCCGGGCCGCCGGGAAACCGGCCGGCCCGGCCACGGCGCCCGTCGCGCCCACCCCGCCCCTGCTGTCGGCGGGGTGGGCGCGTCCTTCCGGTCAGCGGGGCGGGCGCGCCCGGTTGCGGTAGTGGTCGGCCACCACCCGGTCCATGGCCCCGATCGGGTCGTTCACCACGCTCTTCCCCGAGAAGTAGACATGGCCGCGCGCCTGGTCGTAGCCGGCGGCGAAGGTGACGTGGCGGGAGAGTTCGGCCGGGTCCTGCCAGGCGGCGGGCTGGGCGGGGTCGCCCGCCTTGTAGAGCGCCTCCCCCACGAACAGGTCGACACCGGTGCCCCGGACCGTCTCGGCCCACCAGGGCAGCAGCTTGGCGTAGTCGGCGGCGGCGAAGCCGATGTTCCAGTAGATCTGCGGGCAGATGTAGTCGATCCAGCCCTTCCTGACCCAGCCGCGGGTGTCGGCGTACAGGTCGTCGTAGGTCTGCACACCGGCCTTCGTGTCGGAGCCGAGCGGGTCGGTGGCGGCGTTGCGCCACACGCCGAACGGGCTGACCCCGAACTGGACGTTCTTCTTGATCTGCTTGATCCGCTCGGCGGTCTCCTTCACCAGCCGGTCGGTGTTGTCCCGCCGCCAGGCGGCCTTGTCCGGGAAGCCCGCGCCGTACTTCTCGTACGTGGCGTCGTCGTCGAAGACCTGCCCCGCCACCGGGTACGGGTAGAAGTAGTCGTCCCAGTGCACCGCGTCGATGTCGTAGCGGCGGACCGCGTCGAGCATCGCGTCCTGGACGAAGCGGCGGACCTCGGGGATGCCGGGGTTGTAGTAGAGCTTCCCGCCGTACGGCAGCACCCAGTCGGGGTGCACCCTGGCCGGGTGTCCGGACGCCAGCCGGGACGGGTCGGTGTGGTTGGCGACCCGGTACGGGTTGAACCAGGCGTGCAGCTCCAGGCCGCGGCGGTGCGCCTCGCGGACGGCGGTGCCCAGCGGGTCCCAGCCGGGGTCCTTGCCCTGGACACCGGTGAGGTACTGGGCCCAGGGCTCGTAGGGCGAGGGCCACAGCGCGTCGGCGGTCGGCCGCACCTGGAGGATCACGGTGTTCAGCCGCCGGTCGACGGCCTCGTCGAGGTACGCGATCAGCTCGGCCTGCTGCGCGGCCGCCGTCAGGCCCGGCGCCGAGGGCCAGTCGAGGTTGGCGACGGTGGCGACCCACATGCCGCGCAGCTCGCGCCGGGCGACCCGGCCCCGTCCGGCGTCCTCCGTCCCGTCGGGGCCGTCGGACGGGGCGGCGAGGGGATCACCGGCCCCCCGGGACGGGCCCGCGAAGGCGTCGCCCGCCGCGGCGACACCGCTCACCGCACCCGCGACCACCCCGGCCGCACCCGCCACGAAGCCTCTTCTGGCCATCTGCCGCATTTGTTGCACCTGCCGTCTCTTTGGCATCGTCGTCATCATCCGTCGCCCCCGTAATCGGGCGTAACGCAGAGCATGCCCGCCCCGGCCCGCGATGACCCGCAGGACGCGGAGTAACGTCGGGGGGTCGGGGCGGGCACCGGAATCAGACGGGAACCTGCGACACGGAGAACAGCGAAAGGCACGAGGTGACGGACTCTATGGCCGACATTGCACGCGTCGGAGTGGTGGGCTGTGGCCAGATGGGCGCGGGCATCGCGGAAGTGTGCGCCCGCAGCGGTCTCGAGGTCCTGGTGGCCGAGACCACCGGTGAGGCGCTGGAGATCGGCCGCACCCGGTTGCACAACTCCCTCTCGAAGGCCGCCGAACGCGGCAAGATCACTCCGGAGGAGCGTGACGGGACACTCGCCCGTCTGAGCTTCACCACCGACCTCGGGGAGTTCGCCGACCGCGATCTCGTCATCGAGGCCGTCGTGGAGAACGAACAGGTCAAGACCGAGATCTTCCAGGTACTCGACCAGGTGGTGACCCGGCAGGACGCGATCCTCGCCTCGAACACCTCCTCCATCCCGCTGGTGAAGCTGGCCGTGGCGACCTCCCGCCCGGACCAGGTCATCGGCATCCACTTCTTCAACCCGGCGCCGGTGCAGAAGCTCGTCGAGCTGATCCCCGCGCTGACGACGTCCGACGAGACGGTCAAGCGCTCCGAGGCACTGGTGCAGGAGGTCCTCGGCAAGCACCCGATCCGCGCCCAGGACCGCTCCGGTTTCGTGGTCAACGCACTGCTGATCCCGTACCTGCTCTCCGCGATCCGGATGTTCGAGTCGGGGATCGCCAGCCGCGAGGACATCGACAACGGCATGGAGCTCGGCTGCGCCCACCCGATGGGCCCGCTCAAGCTCTCCGACCTGATCGGTCTCGACACGGTGGCCTCGGTCGCCGACTCGATGTACGCGGAGTTCAAGGAGCCGCTGTACGCCGCTCCGCCGCTGCTCCAGCGGATGGTCGACGCGGGCCGGCTCGGCCGCAAGACGGGGTCGGGCTTCTACCCGTACTCCTGATCCTCATCGCTGTGCCCGACGGGGCCGGCCGGGGCGATCCCCCGGGCCGGCCCCGTCCGCTTTCCCCGGGCCCGCCCCCGGCCCCGGCAGGGGCTCACAGCGGTACGCACAGGGCCCCGTCGATCAGTTCGACGGCCCGGCCGGCCTCGGCGCTGCCGCTCGCGGCCAGGCCCTCGCGCACGGTGCGCAGCCGGTCTCGCAGCCGCCGCGACTCCATGCCCCCGGCCAGTCCGGCCATCTCCACCGCGGTGGCCGCCGCCCGGTCCGCCTCGCCCCGGCGCAGCTCGACCTGGGCCAGCACCGCCAGCCGGTGCACCCGGCCCCGTTCGTGCGCCGGATGCCGTACGGCCGCCGCCGCGCGCTCCCCGGCCCCCGCCAGGTCGCCGAGGACGAGCAGCGCCTCGGCCACCTGCACGTCGACCAGGCCCGGCTGGACGTATCCCGCCTCGTCCGGCTCCCGCCCCGGCCGCATCCGCGCGGCCTGCGCCTCCGCGCGCCGGATGCACTCCCGGGCGCCGCCCGCGTCGCCGAGGCGGGCATACGCCTTGGCCTGCATCGCGTACAGGTCGGCGGTGAGCGCGGGGCCGAGCCGTCCCCCGGCGGCCCGCAGCGCCGTCTGCGCGAAGGCGACGGACTGCCGGTACTCGGCGAGGAACAGCGACTGGTTGACCAGCAGGGCGATCACATAGCCGCCGAATCCCCGGTCCCCGCTCGCCTTGGCCAGCCGCAGCGCCTGGTGGAAGTGGCGCTGGGCCGGGCCGTGCAGGTCGCAGTCGTACGCGCAGATCCCTGCCATCGCAACCAGCCCGCCCGCCGCCCGGTGCAGCCGGCGGCCGGTGGCGTCGTCGTACCCGCCGCGCAGCAGCGGGGCGGCCACGGAGTTCAGGAAGCCGGCGGCCCGGGGCCTGGTCACCATCCCACCGGTCCTGCGGTACATCAGTTCGTAGTGGGTGCGGGCCGCGCGCAGGGTCACCAGGTCGGCCGGGCCGACGCGGACCGGGCCGTCGCGGGAGACGTCGGCGTCCTCGGGCGGGTTCTCCCACTCCCAGACGGGCATCACCGCCGCGGTTCCCGCGACGGCGGACGGGGCGGGCGGGTGCGGGCGTCCCTGTTCGTCCGAGCGCCACAGCGCGGTGGTCCGTTCGACGAACCCGGTGAACGAGCAGCCGGGCGCGGGCGATCCGGTGCCCGCCTCCGCCATGCCGATGTCGTCCAGCGACACGGGACGGCCCAGCCGGCTCCCGAGCACCTCGCAGATCAGGTCCGGCACCCGGCCGCGCGGGCGCTGCCCCTTCAACCAGCGGGCCACCGCGGTGTGCTCGTACCGCAGCGGGAGCCCGCGGGAGTCGCCGGCCCGGTTGACGTGTGCGGCGAGGCCCGCCCGGGAGACGCCCGCTTCCTCGATCAGGGCCGCCAGCAGAATGTTGGGCTCCGTCGCTCCCATGTGCCCCTCCGGTGGTTCGGCACGCCGAGACGTGTCGCACCAGTGGAGCACGATTCACACGGGGTGTGAACAAAATGCCCGAACCGTCCCGCTGCGCACCCTGTCGCGCCGGTGCGCGGGTCGGTTGAATCAGTCGCCTCGCAAGAGGCGGACGGGTCGTCTGCTCCCCCTCGTACAGCACGACGACCCGCACCCGCGCCGTCCGTCCTGCCAACCTGCCCGGCATTCCGTGGCAGCACGGACGGCGCCGGATCGCACGACCCACTGCCCACGGATCGGAGGGTGGCTACGGGGTCGGCACGGGGCCGGGTCCTCCCCGGGCCGCGCCGGGGCCCGGGTGCGATCCCGCCGCCCGCGAGCACGCAGGAGGGGCGTGTCCGGCCGGACACGCCCCTCCTCGAACAGTGCGGCCCCCCCCCCCCGGCCCCCCCCCGCGCGGGGCCCCCCCGGGGGGGGCCCCCACCCCCCCCCCCCCC